>RXKI01000131.1:0-102 GCA_003962895.1 Neisseriaceae bacterium | reverse complement strand
TTATGTATTTGAAAGGTTCATTCTGTTAAAGTTTAAAAACATACAACATATTGAGAAATTGCCTTTATCGAAAGAAAAAAAGATTTTGGCAATAGGAAAAGG
>RXKI01000108.1 GCA_003962895.1 Neisseriaceae bacterium | reverse complement strand
TTTTTAACTATAGTATCTACATCGTAAATTTTTACATTCGATACCGGTATAGTTGTACCTTCAAACAAATAAAGGGTAACATTGCCAAAATAAGGAGCCGAATTATTTCTGTAAATAAGTGCATTTTCGAGAATTTTTGTTTTACACGTCTTTACAGGAATTAAAGATTCTAATGTTTCTATTAGTGTCATGATGGAAAAAATATATTAATAAATTGTCTATAATATCTTTTATCTGTCGGTAAATCGGGGTAAAATATATAACTTTTAATAAAAGTGGTTTTTGGCGTAAAAAATTGTCCGCGTAATAAAAACGGGTATTACAAGGTGTTAAACACTAAAACGTACTATATATACGTACGAAATAGAGGGTGTCCCTACCCGTTTTTCACCCCGCCAATTACCCCCCACTTTTTAACAAAGTAATTACGAACAGTTAAAGAATATAGTTGTTTTATCTACTCCACAAAAATAATTGAATTATTTTAACTAACCAACTATATTCCAAACATTAACAAAATTTTAACATTTGAGTTTATTATGAAAAAAGAATAGCCTACTATTCCATAGTGGAAGTTCGGCTATTACTAAACTCTATTATCAACTAAATTTCTACTAATTCGTCATTTGATGGAATGTAATTAGGATTTTTAACTCTTTTCTTTGTTCCATCACTCAGTGTGATTGTGATACGTTTTGGATTATCGTATCTACTAGATACTGTTTTTTCTTCCGTTAAACTTTGTGTAATCGCTTCTAACGCTACTTCTTCAATTGTAGTAGGTATTAACACCTCATCATTTGAAAGTTGCTTAGAATCGTTATTAACGTATGACATTGCTAAATCTATTAGTTGGGCATTTACTCTAGCTGCGTTTCCAGTATGAGTTATTCCTTTCATTTTTCTTGCCTTTTTAATTGTTTCAGATTTTTCAATTGTAACTCCTCCGGCAATAATGTTTTCTTGTACACGATTGAATACTTCCCACAAACCATTTCCTTCATCTTCTTTTCTTCTTGGTTTTGTTAATTGTTCAGAAATGATTTCTACTTCTTCCGCTTGTTCACTTAATTTTTTTGACCAACTCTTTGATCCATATATCATTTCTTTGATTTCCAATGCAGCTTTACCGAATTCTTTTATTTGTGTATCATTCAATTTAATTGTATTTAGTGCTTCATATACTTTTCCAATTTCCGGAACTGCTTTAATGAAATCCATTACTAAATCTGATGCTATTTTAGCAGGTTCACCAATGTGATTAACTTTCATAGAACCAAAGTCTGTCGTTTTAATTGTTAATCCATTAGAACATACAAGTCTAAATAAACCCATTTCAACTTTTAGTGCATTAGTACCGTCGTATGAATTGAACAATACTATTTCCGGATAACAAGTATCATTTCCCGCAACTTTTAATGCTTTTGAAGTTCTTAAATGAACTCTATGACGGTATGCGTTTGATGCTGTTACTTTACCACGTTTTCCATCTCTTAACACTTGGCGGATTTGGAACATTGGTGTTCCGTCTTCAAATTTATAATCAAGTAATGAATTAACTACTTTCGCAGTATTAATAGCTACATATTTACTTGATAGATTTGATGGTAATTGAATACCATTATCAAAATCAAAGAATTGAACGTTTGTTAATAATTCTTCTTGTGAAGTTGGTTTTTCAATCCATGCTGGAGTTACTGTTGAATTTACTAATTGAGTTGTCATTTTAAAATGTATTTAATTTGTGAAATAAAATTGTTATTAATTAATTATGTCACAAATATACATGGGTTTTCATTTCTAAACAATGATTTTATGGATTTTAACATTTATTTAACTAAATTTTTTTATTGTTATTTCCATCAAATTTTATAACTGTTTAATTATCAATTGATTATCATTTTTAGTTAAGTTTAGAGCATAGTATGAGCAAAGATTACTTTACATAAGTAACTTTATTAAACTATCCACAATTATTGTTGAAATGAAAATAATAAAGAAAAGTATTTTAATAAACGGACTGAAAATTTATTTTCATGTCCATGATAGGTTTGAAGAACCTTATCATTGGTATAATCTTTTAATTATATTCTAATTAATTAGATTATTGATTACTTATTCACAAACCATTTGTAACTTACGTTATTAAAGATTTGTAATATATTACAACGTAATCTTTGTAAAGTTACAAAAAATTTTTCACATTTCCAAATTTTTAACAAAACTTTAACTAAATTTCTATGAATTTTAACATATATAGATTTTTATATATATGAATTTTAAATGGAGATAATAATTATAATATACTCACTATTAATGTTTTAAACGTTATTCCCACAAATTTAGGTACTTTCAGTACCACATTTGCATATTGCATAAATCGCAATATGTTTTTATAAAATATTATTTTTTTTATAATAGATATTATTATACTCACTATATATTATATTGTATGTATTCCCATTTAAAATTTTAAATGGAAAAACTAATAAAAATAAAAACTCCCATTCAAACTATAAAAGAATGAACAGGAGTCTTAAAAGAGTTATTATGTGTTTCGTTTTTTAATCAATACACATATCCAAAACAATTTTTATTTTTTCATTTCTATCTTCTTTATTATGTATAATGGATCTATACATATCAAGTATATGTACATTATCATAATTACTTAATATAGCATCAGCATCGTTATATAACTTTTTTCCATGGTTAGTATAGTATCTATCTCCTTCATCTAATAATGAATATTCACCGGAAATACGCAATAATTCAATAAAATGTATAAATTTCATAATAAAAGAATTTTTAGTTGTTTAATAATTTATTTTAAAGAATTAATATGTTCCATGTCTTGTGGTGTTCCATAACAATTTATAAATTTAAACCAATCAATTTTATCTTGATCAGTAAATTTACCATTTCCTCCAAATTCTTCTACTGCTTCAACGAACTGAATATCATGTAATCCTTTAATTGATTTTTTCCAATATTCTGGTAAATCATTATAATAATATTCAACACCATTTAATTCGATTGCAAATAAACCACTAACGAATGAATTGATTGATAATAAACGTTGTTTCCCGTCAATTACTTGATAAGTGCATCCATTAGTTTTATTTTCTAAATTAATGATTGTTATTGAAGGAATAGGACGACCTAAAAAATATGATTTAATTAATTCTTTTTGTTGTTCTAACGTCCAAACAAATGGACGTTGTAAAAACTTATCTATTGTAGGTAAATAAACGTACATATCCAAACCACGTTGGAATAAGTAATCTAAATCATAATTTATGATCCTTGTTTGGATCTTTTGATTTTGTCTTCTAAATTGATGCAATTCTGGTAACATGATATTTTTATTTTAAATTTTAATTTGTGAAATACTAATTGTTTAATTACTCCACAAAAATAATAGGTTTTTCATTCCTAAACAATGATTTTCTACATTTTAACATTTATTTAACATATATAGATTTTTATATATAAATGAATAAGTTAAAAAATAAGTGGAACTAATTATAATAGAACCACTTATAAAGCCATATATAATATTTCACAAAACAAATTTTTAAAAGGAAACTATAATAACATCATATCAAATATTATTAATAATATAGTAATTACTATTAACGTAATACCAACATAATATATTTTTTTCATAATTTAAACTTTTTTCCAAAAATGATATGTCTTACTGCTTTTTTGTTCTATACCATTAACATAGTATATAGAACTACTTCCTATATATTCTAAATTTAATTGCGGAAATCGTTCTTTAAGATATTCAGGTGAAAGAAATCCATCATTCATTAAACCATATGGAACTCTTTTATTATCAATTAATACTTCCGTAACAGTTTTTGGAATACCGATATCGAAATTGATCCTATTTTTCTTCATTTTTTATAGTTTTTTTAAAAGTAAAACAATTTGTTTTATAACGTATAGTTTTTTACACAATATTTTTTATCTGCATAGCTGTGAAAGTTGATTCCTAAAAATATAATTCATTGAAAATTAACATTTTATAAAAGTAAAACAATTTGTTTGATGGACAGTTTTTTCACACAATTGAGTGAAAATGACTATGTTTTTATGAGTTTGAGTAGAAATGGCAAAATACACAATATAAAAATTTTGGGAAATTGATAAAACTACAAATTAAATTTTATAAAATGTAATTACACAAAATCGATTTTTATGAAAGTCCGGGTTTTTAGACATACCTACCAAATTAAATTTTGTTTTAATGGAATAGTTTCTTAAAGAACCAAACTAAAATTCTTAATGGAAACAATAATAACCAT
Source organism: Neisseriaceae bacterium (assembly GCA_003962895.1). GTDB lineage: Bacteria > Pseudomonadota > Gammaproteobacteria > Burkholderiales > UBA11063 > Aquella. Next base: position 901 of record RXKI01000108.1, on the reverse strand, counting down.
AGTATTAATCCATAACCAATAACATATCCAATATAATTAAATGAAGGATATAATAATATATACAATCCAATTAATATTATTAATAGAAATGAAAATGAATCATGTAACTTTTTCATAATCAATTATTTAGGAATTATCGATGCAATTACAGTACATACAGTCATTATAATGAAAGTATATATGTTAGGAACCATATATGTAATTCCTCCCATTATAATGATAATGAAAAGTAAATAAAGACGAAAACCAATTTTATTTTTTTGGTTTTGTTCTTCTATTATGTCATTGTATGCTTCGATAAATTCATCGAAGTCGTTTGGACGTATGTATCTTTTCATTGTATTTTAAAATTTTCAACAAAGTTAAATAAATTTTTAGATGAGTGTAAATTATTTTTTAGGTTTAACATATATTTAACGTATATAAATTTTTATTATAATGTTATTTTAACATTGTATGTGTGAGAAATGGTTAAAAAATGTTAAAATCACACTAAAAATACCTAATATCACCCATTTTCTCCCATTACCATTCATTTTCTACACTCATCTAAAAATTTTTTTAAACTCTATCCTACCGGCACATACTCAACATATCTTTAACTAAAACCTCCATTTTCTATAACTGTCCTGTAGTAATTTTTTCTACTATTATTTTTTTACTTTGAATTTCAAAGTAATTTTAAAACTATGAAATAGTGATTATTATCATATAAAGGATAAATTCGAACAATTTTTTTAATATTTTTTTATTTAAACACGATTCCAGCTCCTTTTAAAATTATTCTTTTCCTTTTTATTATTAATAATCAATCCTCAACAATAGAAAGTCCATAACGGTTACCTATTACAGTTAAAATTTTCTTAACTTCTGTAACTACATCTTGTATAATAACTTCATT
>RXKI01000042.1:76637-77449 GCA_003962895.1 Neisseriaceae bacterium | reverse complement strand
AATCTTGGTCATCCATCACCAATTCAGAAGTTTTCAAAATACAAATTCCATTCATTGCATCAATATGTCTTGTAATTATAAAATCTCTTGAAATTGTTCTAAACTCAAGTGATTCACCTACCTGTTTGATTTCAAAATATTTGGACGCTAACTCACCCCATAACGTCTCTTTGGACGTAGCAGCATAAAATGAATTGAATGCCTGATATTGTTCATCTATAATTTTATTTAAATATTTATCATTTTCTAAGACACCCATATTAATTAAACTTAAAATATGGTTGAAAATACGTTTTATTAATTTAAAAAGTTGGTTCAAAATCATGTTTTATTTAAAAAATAAAACCCATTAACCTAAAAATCAATAGTTTTTAATAAAAAAAGGACCAGATTTTCTGGTCCTTCGTTTTTTGTTACTACACCTTAATTAAACTTGCGTAATTAAGGCAATTTGCAGCCTTTTTTTATGTATTTAAGTCTTTGATGATTTTCTTGTATACGGGTTCCAAGTTATCCTGGCCTACTTTTGAAATTCTTTCGATAACGTCATCCATGTCTGATGTTTGGTAGATAAATCTATTAAACAATCCTCGAACATCCTTATGTTCATCTGTAATGGGTTTTAATTCCCAGTTTTTAACTTTATCGCTAATATTCTCAATTGAGCAGTCGATATTTAAAAGATTAAGAGATTCTTTCATTCTATTAAATTCTATCGTATCTTTAATAATAAAGTAGGAGCAGCTCTTATTGTTTTCATCTACAATTTCTACTTCGTCAATATCCTTAAGCATAAAAAGTGCTTGAGATAT
>RXKI01000042.1:76363-76587 GCA_003962895.1 Neisseriaceae bacterium | reverse complement strand
CTTGCATTGCATAAACCATTGCCTTAACTTTTGCATGGTCTTGTATTGATGTTACCTTATATACTTCCATGGTGACTTGCTTTTAACTTATTATACGTAAATATAAGGCAAAAGGTTTCATAACCTTATCAGAAAATTCTAACCGTTGGATTCTGTAGGGATTTTTACTTTATTCTTAAGAGTTTGTTTAAGAGACTTATCATTAAAGTCATATACATCTTTAA
>RXKI01000042.1:74543-76313 GCA_003962895.1 Neisseriaceae bacterium | reverse complement strand
AAATTTAAAATCAATTGGCTCAGGGGATTCTTCAATATTATCAGTTTTTGCTTTTATTTCTTCATATGCCTCTTTATTTGCTTCGTCGTCTACTATTTTTTTCAATTCATTATCTGTTTTTGCTAATTTGTAAGCTCTTTCTTTAGAAAAATATTTTTTCAATCTTTGCAAAGTTTCAGGACTTAAATCTTCTTCTACATCATCCCAAGCAGAAGGATTTCCTTTCAAAGAATCTAACATTGCGACTTTTAATTTAGATTCTAATTTTTGAAGTCCCATCCCCATTCTTTTTTTATGTAAATTAGATAACTCATCATGAAGCATTTCATAACGTTGGCTAAGAGCTGCTCCCCATAATTCTTTGGGAAATTGATTTAAAAAGCTAATGTCTTCTTTATCTAGGTGAATAGGTCTTTTAACAACATCTCCTCGGTTTTCGCCAACTCCAGGAGATGCCATTTCTTGAAATTTCTCGTAAGCTCTTTCTGCATAAAACTTTTCTTTAAAATAATTTTTAAATTCTATCATAATTTCGCCTTTTCGAAGGTTGCGACAAATTTCTTTTCTTTGAATGTCTATTTATATATAATGTAATGTTTTTAGATTTAATACATACTTTGGGATATTTGTTTAAGAAAGGATTTTATGTATAATAATATGATGTTTATGGGTAGACCAACAAAAGCCCAATATGCTCAATTTTCCTGCGGACAAGGATGTAACAATCTTGGTCCAACTGATCCAATTGATAAGATTGGAGCTAGAAAAAACAGAGATAAAGTAAAAGAACAAATTAGAACTTATGTTTTAACAATGCTTGGTGCCCCTGTACTTGAATTAGAGTTAAATGAACAACAAATTGATAATGCAACAGAGTTCGCTCTGCAAATTTTCGAAGATTACGCTCCAATGGAATATTTCCAATGGTGGACTTTTAACACAACTCCTGGGCAAAGCGTGTACACACTACCGCCAGATATTGGATATGTAAGACAAATTTCTTATAAAGAAATACCACATTCTGCTTATTCTGCACAAGATTTAGGAGGCGTAATTCCTTTAGAATACATGGCTTCTGGGTCTTATGGATCAATTGCTGGTGGTATGAACCCACAACAGCCAATTTGGGGTAAAACTGGAGAGTGGACTTTATACAAACAATATGAAAGTATGTTTTCCAGAATGTCTAGTCAAGAAGGAGGCTGGGAGTATTTAGGCGGCTACAATGCAATTAAATTATATCCCATCCCAAGCACCTCTGTTCCTGTAGCAGTAAGATATTTACAAAGAAGACCAGACTTTAAATTAGTGACTCAAGCTATGCAAGAAGGAACTTTGGCTTTTGTAAAGATTATTTTGGGAAGAATTCGTTCTAAGATTTCAAATCCACCTGGACCAAACGGTGGTGTTCAATTAGACGGACAGGCTTTATTAGCTGAGGGTTTGGCTGAGAAGAAAGAGTTTGAACAAAATCTTTTAATTCGTTGGGGAGATGTTTTAGGACCAACTCTTGGATAAAAAATGAAAAAACAAGATCAATTATCTGCATTTTCTTGGTATGGAGGCAAAACTTGTCATTTGAATTGGCTTTTACCCATCATTGATTCTGTAGATCACACTTCTTTTGTAGAACCTTTTGCTGGTTCTGGGGCAATTATTTTAAATAAAAACCCTAGTCCAGTTGAAGTTTATAATGATTTATATGGAGATGTTGTAAATTTTTTTCAAGTATTAAGAAACCAAGGGGACGAGTTAATTAAACTTTTAGAA
>RXKI01000042.1:64515-74493 GCA_003962895.1 Neisseriaceae bacterium | reverse complement strand
TTCTTTATGTTGCGATAACGATATGGAAATTTCTTCTCTAGAAAAAGCGAGACGTTTTTTTGTGAAAGCGAGGCAGGTTAGAAATGGACTTGCGACAATGGCAACTGCTGGAAGATGGAGCTATACAAAAAAAGATTCTAGAAGAGACAGAGCATTAACGGTTTCTCAATGGTTGTCTGCAATTGATGGATTAGATTTAATTTGCAAAAGACTAAGAAATGTACAAATAGAAAATTTAGATGCTTTTGAATTAATTCCTAGATATGATACAGAAAATACTTTGTTCTATGTTGATCCTCCTTATTTAATGAGTTCGAGAACTGGAGGAATTAATTATAAACATGAATTTAGCGATCAAGATCATATAAATTTAATTAATTTACTTTTATCTTTAAAAGGTAAAGTTATAATTTCTGGTTATCAAAGTGATTTATATAGTAAAATGTTATCTTCTTGGAATGAGATTAAAAATTCTTTTAAATTAGCAAATAGCACTTTGAAAGATGGTGAGAAAAAAGAAAGACAAGAAATTATTTGGACTAATTTTGAAGTAGGAGTTAAATAATGAAAAAATTTCAAGAATGGAAAAATGAAAAAAATCTTGATGATTTAAAAATTGTAGTTTTATCAAAAGATGAATTTTTAAAAACATGTCTGGAATATTTCAACTCTGCTCTTTGTGGAAATATGAACACATATTACCAATTTAAAGATTCTGAATTAGTTGAATCTGTAGAAACTTCAAGATATTCAATCGAAGTCAACTATAGAACAACACCAGAAGAAGCATTAGATGGTTTTGCTAAAATTTCTTTAGGATATGTTAGTGCTGCTTTGAAAAATCATGGCTACCACACAAAACATGTTTTTACGGAGAAACCTTTTAGACTGCTAGTTTCTTCCAGAAATTGGGACGACGGAGAATACACAGGTTTAATTACTTGGAGCAAAGAACACAATTGTTTCTTACTTAGCAAAGGATTTTACAATAAAGAAAGAAAAACAATTTCTATTCAAAGTACCAAGAAATGTTCGGGCGATTCCGCCGCAGAAGTTGCTAAAGAATTACATAATACAATGCATGGTTTGAAAAATGAACCAGATAGACATCAAGAAAAATTAAAGCCAGTTCCTTTAAAAAGAGGACCAAAGTTTTAATAGCCATGAAGCATTAAATCTAAAGCAGCAGGGAAGTATTCAGGAAGAGTGCTTCTTAACAAAGCATCCGAAAAAAGTCCTTGATTGTAACAGTTTGCAATAGTATGACACCAAAAGAACTTTGGAGTAATATATTTGCCTTCAAAAAGAATTTCTATTGGCATTATTTTTCTTCCCTTAAATTTTTCATGGAGTTCTGTTTTGAGGATCAATCTTTAAAGTTTCTACTTCCGTTCCATTAATCCTTTGGTTTTTCTTTAAAAAAATCACTTCTGGATTCTTATGGTCTGGAAAAATAGAATTTCTTGGTGGAATTCCATTTTTCCAATTTTCTACAGCAGTGTCATTGATTTTTTTTGATTTCATTCAAATCAAACATTTTTTCTCCTTAAATTTTAGCTCTTTTTCGGATGTCGGAAAACTTTTGGTCAATTAAAAGTTTTCCGTTCAAAAACACAGTTTGCAACTCGTCTTGTCTTGGATCATCTTGCCCAACTGTCAAGAATTTATTACCTTCTTTGACAAGTTTAAATCTTCCAGACTTAGATTTCTTGCCTTTATCTGTGATGGGTTGCTTGTAAACATCTCTATTCTCATCTAAAACCAGAATAGAAGAACATTTAAATGCAAATTTTTGAGTGTCTCTGTTTAATTTTTGAAGAAGTCCTCCTCCTGATCCAAATGCCACATTGTCTGCTGACCATCTAGAAGTTTTCATTGCATCTAGAATCATTCCCAGCATATTAAAGTCAATTCCATCTCCTTGAATAACTCTTACTTTTGGATTTAAGACTTTATATCCTTTTTTGTTGATCGTATATCCAAACTTTTCTCCAAGAATATTCAAAACTTGAACTACAATAAAGGGAGGATGACCAGAGTCTGGTCTAACAACTAAGGTTCCATCTCTTTTTAAAACTTTATCTTTCAAAACACCGCCCCAGATATCAGAGCAGCATTTGAAGATATCAAAAGAATCACTAACACAAGCCACAAGACCGTCTGGATACTGCGTGAGGATGTTTTCACATGCTTGTACTTCGTTGTCCCTTCCCCAGCTTGTAATTGTGCTGTGTTCAGAAGCTGGAATCGAGAATCCAGCCATTTCTTCGTCGTAAAATTCTTCTGCCAAAATGATTCCTGGGAATGTATCTGTCCCAAGGAAATTGACAAGATGGGCTGCTCCCCCGATTGCTGCTTGCTCTGGGCAAGTTACTCCCCTGAACCCAAAGTCGTGAAGTTTAAAATCAATTAGCGATGGATCGCCTGTTTCGTTTAGATATTTCAACAAAACAGATTTCATTGCTCGGCTTTGTGTGGTTACTGTGCTTGGATACCAAACTTGAACAAGCATTGTTTCTAGGTAATTAGTCAGCCAAGCACTTTCTTCATCTGTGTTTTCTGCTGTCATTAAAACATTTGACCCATCAACAGCAGTTCCTTCTGGCACCGCTTTAATTTCAATAGGTAAATATCCATCATGTTTTTCAAGGATGTGTTGCCACCCTTTTTTGTTGAAAATATTTTTCCCGAAATGAAGATTGAATCTCTTCTCTGCTCTGTCAATTTTTTCTTGCGTGACAACTTGTCCGCATAAATATTCTTTTAACCAATATTGCAATCCAAAGAAAACAGTAGAGTCATATGCGGCTCCTGTCCTAGATTCAAAATAAGAATACATCTTTTTTGTATTAGGAGGCAGTTGCTTGTAGTGACTGACCTTGTAACTATCAGACAGGTAGCAAATATTATTGAGCCAATTCATTTTTTATTCTTTGTGAAAAACTTGTTCTGTAATATTATACTGCGGTTTTGATTTGAGTAAACACATTCGAGTAAAAATATTGACTCAAAATGCATATATAATTTATACAATTCATTTTTGAAAGGAGTCATATGAATAAGTTAATTGTAGCTTTATTTGTTTTTGTTTCTGCTTTTTCTTGTAGTTTGAAAGCTGAAGAAATTGATGTTAAAGCATCTGCTGACGTTGAAAGAAAATTTAATGTTAAATCTTCTTATAATGAAACCATTAGCTGGGCAGAACAAAACAAATCTTTAATTCGTGATACAATGGAAGTCAAAGTTTTGAAAGACTTTGGCAATGGAAAATTGAAAGTAGCTAAACAAACTCCAAAGGGAACTTTTGTTTGGGTTATGCAAGAAGAAATTGTCCAAAATAAAGGACAATCTATTTATAAATCAAAATTGGTAGAATCTGTTTCTGGTGGACTTGTTTATTCTGACACTTGGATTACTTTAAAACCAATTGAAAAAGGATGCTCTGTACATATTAGAATGGCAGCAGGAGTATCAACAGGAAATATCACAAATAAAAATATGAATTTTGATCTTGCAACCTTAACTGGAAAATGTAGAAAATTAATTGAATCTGAATTAAATTAATTAAAAAATAAAAAACCCACTGATCTTATTAAATCAGTGGGTTTTTTATTTTACTTGTTGAAATTTTCTTGGGCTTGCTGAATGGCGATCCAATCTCTCTGATAGGTTCCATCAAGCAATCTATCGCCGCCAGCAAGATAGCTCTTTACGACTCTTGGGTCTGTAATTTTTAATGTCTCTGCCATCTCAATTACAGGTCCAATCCATTCTTCTTTCCCGCCATGATCTTTGATTTCTTTCAAAAGAATTTGTTTCAGAACATCAGTGCTTGGTCTTGGAAAGTAAAGCTGTGTTACGCACCTGCTGGAAAAGGCACCAGCTTGTGTCCCGTCACTTCCCATCATTTTGTCAAAAAGATGTTTGTTATTTACAGAACAAATAAACAACACTTGAATTTTTCTAAGTTGATTTGTTCTGTAATTGATCTTTCTAATCTCTCCTCGATCATCAAGGGCACCCAACCAAATCTTAAGTGCTTCTGGATCAGCTTTTTCTGCTTCTTCCATGAAGACCAATGGTGGAACTTCGTCAAGTTCTCCAAAGAATAATTTTTCCAATCCAGCCTTTGTAGTGCTGGTTGCGTCTAGCTTAAGAACGCTCCCTTGTCCAAACATTTTTTCCAAAGCAAACATTGTTGAAGTTTTTCCACATCCTGCATGTCCAAAGAGAACTGCATGGTTTCTACTCTCTCCATTGGTTTCTTGTGCCCTTTTGATGTTGCTTAGAATTACACGAATTTGTGGATTAACTCCATAAATGTTCTTCCATGCGTCATGCTCTCTTAGTTTTTCGTCGCTATTTTCTCCCAATAGCTCTTCTGGTACAATTAAATCTTCCCATTTCTTAACATTAATAGGATGAATAGTTTTAGATTTATTTTCTTCTTCTTGATTTTTTTCTTTTACTTCAATAATTTGGATATGTTGCTTTTCATGTTCAGCATTGTTTACATACCATTTATTGGACATAAAAGAAGTGGAAGCCCCTCTCTCAGAAACTTCTCTTTCGATACATGCTTTTTGATTTTCAATAACAGAAGAAGTGAAGCTGCCGATTCTAGTAAAAAAAACAATAGATTTGAAAATCCACTTATCGTTACTTCGAACTGGTTCTGAGATGGAAATCTCATATTTCCATCTATAATCCCTTGCAGATTTTGCAATAAATTCAATCTGTTTTTGGATTTTGTCGAGACTAGTTCTTTTTTGCAAAACTCTTGTCAGAGTGATAGAAAAGTTTGGATTTTCAATTTTATCTGCAACGGCATCGATCATTTCTATGTCCTTGTTTGAGAAATATGCTTCTGCAACAAGAACAAAGAGCAGTCACGAACTAGTTTGGTTCAAAATTAATCTGCCAAAATGATTTCTACGCCATCAAGAGGATTTTCACAAATAAGAACATCTTTATTTTGTTCTTCTTCGTTTGTGTTGCTGTCATTGAGTTGAATGTTGTCGTTTTCTTTTTCTACGACATATTCTACTTGTCCTTCTTTTGTGACTGTTTCTGGTTGATCTAAAATTAATTTATCCATTGTATTTTCCTCTTTTGGTTTCAATATCTTAATCACTCTTAGTAAATTCATTGGATTTCCAACCAATGACATAAAGTAATCACTTCCTTCAAATTGTTTTCCTTTTCCTATTGTCCTTAAACCCAGATGAGTTTGTCTTGGCAATTCTAAGTTACCATTAGTTATGTTTTGATAAACATATAATCCTTTTTCTTGCACAGGACTTTCAGTTTCTTTTTCTTTATTTTCTAAAAATAAAGCTCTTTTTTCATATTTGTTTAATCTTGGCTTTGTTCTTCGCATTTTTTCTGCCTTTCTTTTTCTAACTATCATATTATAATATGATTGCAATGTTTTTTTGGAGATAATATGGACAAAAAATTCAATAAGCCTAAAAAATGGACAGAGGTATATCCTCAAGGAACGAAAGAAGGCGATGAAGAGCAAGCTGTCTTTATTGCCTTGGCAAGACATCCAAATTGGACTTTTCGTTCGTTAGCAGCAATTGCAAAAGAATCTAATCTTTCGAAACAAAGAGTAGAAGAAATTTTATTTAAATACTTAAAAAGAAATATGGTTTTTCAAAATCCCAAAAATGAAGACCAATGGGCTTATTGGGAAAGAGAACCTAACTTAGTTCCAACAGCGAACAAATCAATTGTTCAAACCGATTACTTAAATAGAATAAACAAACAAAGCACTTAAATTTAAAATTAAGTGCTTTGTTTTCTTTGTTTTTTTATTTACTTCTTGTCGCCGAGCTTCTGAGGAGCATCAGCAGCGATTGGAGTAAAATAGTTAGAAGGGTATTGTGATCTAACGTATCCGTCTGGGTATGCCCAATGAGCAATTCCTGATCTCTTTGTATTTTCGTCTGTTGAGTAGACAGGCAATTCTTTCTTTGCTGTCTCTGCCCATTGAATAAAACTTTTCATGTTTTCTCACTTTTCTTGGGAATAATGGAATATAACTATCTATGAGGGGAAATTCAAATTTTTAAAAAAAAGTGCAATAAAATTAATATCACAGAAATTAATTTAGAGCAAATGTCAAATTATAAGAATAATTTGTCCGAAAATATTTATGAAAGATGTTGTATTTGTAACAAATTGTATGAAATATCCTTAAAAAGTAGAAAATTAAACAAAAAACTAAAGAATAATGAAACTTGTGGTTTTTGTTTTAGAAATAACTTTTCTAAAAAAGTTTTTATATTTAACGTAAAATCTTTACCAGCTTTTCTTTATGTTCAAAATCATAAAAATAAAGATTTTCTAAAAGAACTCAATCAATATGTTTCTTGTCATATCAAGTCTGGTTTGAAAAATCCTGTTTTTTTCTACGATGTAGAAACTATGAATTGGTTTGTAGACTTGTCTAAGAAGAAAATTTCAAAAAAAGAAATTAAAAAAACTATAGTAGAAATTCTTTTTTGTTTTAACTTATGGGACACAATTCCAAGTTTAAATCAAAAAAGAATTTTAAAAAGCATATTTCAATCCATAGTAGCAGGGAATTCATTTTTTTTGAATCTTGATGAATTTGGTTTAAAAACATCTTTTTCAAAAAACTTTGTAAAAAATTTCAAAATGTGTTGAAAAACTATTGATGAATGATTTAACTTCACTACAATGATTCTAAGTTTTCAATTTTTCGAAAAACCCCTTGAAAGGCTTTCAAATGACCACACCACAAAACACCCTCTCAGTTCGACTCACTTCACGCAAGACCGAAACCGAAACTTATTTTGAAGGAACCGTAAGCATCCAAGGCTTACGTCCAACAAAGCTCGCTCGTCGTGCCGATGGAAGTACCCAATTCTCCACCAAGTCCGCAGTCAGTGGAGCAGCAAGAAATCTTGCTCGTTCTCTTGGATACACTGACATTTGCGTCACTGATGCAAATGCCCCAAAGACTCCCTGCAAGGCAGCGGCTAAGAAGAGCGTAGCTCGCCCAGCTATTGCTGTTGCAAAACAGAAGTAATTATCAGGCTGTCGATGTAAAAAACCGAGAGTAAAATCTCGGTTTTTTTATTTGTATTTTACATTTCCTCAATTAGCATTTTTGCTTGCTTGTGATTAACTATATTTAAAAATTTTATAGTTTCTTTAGCTTTTTCAGCACTCTTAAAATATTCTAAAAATCTTTCTGCTTTTGGCATTAATTCAAATATAGATTCTTCTTTAAAAATTCTGAAATTATCATTTCCTTCGGATAATTTCATCATATTATCCTCAATATCTAAAAATTCTAAGAATTCTTTTTCATAATATTGAACATAGAAATTATAAAAAAGAGACACTGCTATTTCTTTTACTTCTTCTTGATATTCAATATTTTTTTTTACTGTTTCGTTGTTCATAACATAAATAGAGTATATGTTGTTCATAAAAAAAAATGAAGATATACAAAAAGAACAAAAACAAGTTCAAATTCAAAGCCAACCGCATTCTCAAGGATGTGGTTGCCAAAAACCTTTGAGAAAAAAGAAACAACATACAAAAGAAGAATTAAAAGAAATAATTAAAAAAAATAAATCAAAATTTATGTGAGGTAAGTTATGGCATGTGGATGTAATAAAAATAGAAATACAAATCTTAACAGAAACTTTCGCCCAGCCAACGTCCCAAGAAATAATGGACTCATTGCCGCTGCTCCTGTCGTTAGAAATTTATCGACTCCTTCTCCCAATCCAAATAGTCCTCAAGTAAGAAATTTGTCTACTTTGAATCCAAAAAATCCAGATGATAAAAAGAAAATTCAATCAATTAGAAGAGAAGCTATATTAAAAGCATTTGGGAAATAACGGTTAATTCCCCATTTCTAGGCTATTTTTAACAAATGGTCTTTCCCAAGTTTGCTCTTTTATTTTTAAATTTGTGTGAATTTTAGAAAATTTGCATTCCATTGATATATTTTCATCATACCAAATAATTAAAATTTCTTTTGGAATTGAACTATCTGTATTCGGATCAATTGTTGTGGTTTTTATTTCTGTGCTTGCAATTAGGTTGAAACTGTTGTTGTAAAGATATTTACCTAATATCAAATCTCTTTCTATATCTATTAATGTGGCTATTCTCACTAACTCCCCAGTAGATGATTTGTTTTTTTCTATTATTGCCCATTTGTCTTCTATTTTTTTGAATTCTTTATCTTTTAAATCTATTGAGTTTAATCCTAAAGACTCCATAATCCAAATTGGATTCAAAGGAGCTTTTAACATAGTTTTATTTATATTTTCATGTTTTGAAAAATAAAGAATTGGAGGATTCATCCTTTTTGACCAAAACCAAAATATATCTTGATTTGATCCTATGTCCATTTCAATACCAGTTATGGAATGCCAAATTTTTAATCTAAAGTTTTTTGGTTTTTCCATTGTCAAATTACCGAAAACACTCACAGAAGTCCTTTGATTAACTTTTATGAACATGTTTTCGGCTATTATACTTTTTACTCTTTGATTTTTTTCGTTTATTCTTTGTATGCTTTTTTTGATCTTTTTCTCAATTTCATCTTCTTTTAGATTTTTTTCTAATATTGTTTGTTTTTTTATAAAAATTGGTTTTTTGTCTAAATTTATGATGAAATTATATAATAAAGATAAGAAAATGAATAAAATTCCACCAAAATATATTTTTTTCATCAATTATGCCTTTTGGAAAAGATTTTACCAACATACATATATAACACAACCGATAAGATAAGAGAGGAAAATTTTTATGCTATCTTATAAACAATACAAGGCTTTAAACGAATCTAATTCTCCAACTTTTTCACTAGGACTTCAAAATGTTTCTAGTTTAGGGATGGTTTCTCCTTTTTATGAAGAAATCAAAAAAATGAAAAAGAAACTCAAAAAGAAAATGAGTGGAGATGAAGGTCTTGAAGATGAAGAAGAAGATGAGGAAGAAGAAGTTGAAACTGGAGATGGTGAAATGGTAGCCCCAGCTTCAGAAAAAGACGAGCCAGAAGAAGATGAAGAAGACTGTGGTTGCGGCAAGATGTCAAAAAAGAAATCTAAAAAGAGTTCTAAGAAAAAAATGTGGTCAGATAAGGATGAAATGCCATCAAAAGAAGAGGCTCCAGAAGATGAAGAATCTGACGAAGAAGAAGTAGAAGCCCCTGAAGAAGATTCTGAAGCTCCAGAAGAAGAAGAAGAAGAAGAAGAAGGAGATGAAGAATCTGAAGAAGATGAAGAATCTGAAGAAATGCCCGAAGACAAAGAACTTGCATTCAGCAAAAAGAAGTCTAAAAAGAAGTTGAAGAAAGAATCAGACGAATCAGCGAATCAAGAATGGATGGATAGCTTGAAGAAGATGATGAGTAGACCAAAGACTGTTGGTCCAACCGACTGGTCAGAATATGTTCCAGATCAAAAATCTTAATCATATTCATATTTTCCTTACAAAAAACTTTGATAAAATTGTTTTTTATCAAAGTTTTTTGCTTTGCATATTAACATTTTTTTAGTATTATCTTGCAAAGGAAAAAAATATGAATTTGATTAATTCTTTGTTTGAAAAAATAAATGAAGCAAACGTCTTGAAAGTCATAGAATGGGCACACAGACATAAAATATGTGTTGAAAAATTGACCGAAGAGCAAATAATGATTGCAACTAAATCTTACCTCAAAAATCAAACTCCATGACGCCAATAGATTATTTTGACGGATATGTCAAAAAAGGTCTAAAACCAATTGCTATTCACAAAGAATCAAAAAGACCCATTGAAAGACAATGGAATTTAAATTGGAGTATAGATAGATGGAGACATTATTTTCATGATGAAAAATATAACATGGGAATAATTTTGGGAGACGTGATAGATGTAGAGGCAGATTCAAAAGAAGCAGGTTTTTTATTAGACAAATTGATTGGAAAATCAATCCATCCA
>RXKI01000042.1:52979-64434 GCA_003962895.1 Neisseriaceae bacterium | reverse complement strand
CCCGACCTTAGAAACTTCTATTTTTCAAATATAAACAAAAGCATTATAAGAAAAGGCAATGTGAAGACCTTTTGTAATAAATGTAACAAAAATTTTTATATCATGAAAAAAAGACTTATCCTAGAAGTTAAATCTTTTAAAAACTTTAATTTAAAATGGATGTGTAGAGAATGTAGAGATTTGGATATAAAGCAAGAATGTAGAATTATAAGAAAACAATTACAAATTCCATGATTCGTAAAAATCTGCTACATCCTTTTTCATTAATCTAAAAATTCTAATCAACAAATCTTTATCTAAGAAGTTTTCTACGATTAACATGAATTTTTCTGCTTTTTCTAGGTCACAATTGTTAATGCATTCTTCAAGCGATTTTGAATCATATCCATGACAAAAGTGGGCTTTGCTGACATCTTCTCCGTCGAAAGATTCATCAAAAGACCAGAATTTCTTATGATTTTCTTTTTTTACAAAATCTAAAACAAAATCGCATAAATCATAAATCAACTCTACATATTCTGGCGATCTAAGCCAACAATTACTCAAAGTCCTATATTCTAATCTTCCTTTTTGGGAAGGAACTCTATGAGTCCCAGCTAGTCCATAACAAGAACGTCTTAATTTTGAATTTTGCAAATCAAAAAATAAAAATGGAATAGCTATAAACAAATCCATCATTCTTACAACATTTATTTTAGCCAATCCATTTTCTAAAATTTCACTTCCTAAATGGATGTGTCCACCACAGGTTCTCAAATTAGTTTTGAATTGATAATGATCTTCTTTTTGTTCAATTAATTCAATTGAAGGTCTGACCACCGATAAACTATAAGCACTATATTCTGGGTTGCATGATGCAATTTTTGCTTGATTACAATTTATTTCTTCCCAAGGGAAATAAGCAGCGGAACAAATTCCAATTTTGTTAGGATAAACTTTTTTTGCTAAAAAACGTAGTGATTTTTCAAAATTCTCAATAGTTTCTTTTTTGCTAAAACTTGGTTTTATTGCAATTTCTGCAAGCATGTTGTCGTAATAAAATTCATTTCCACAATTTTTTATTGAATTTTCTTTTGATGGCAAAAAATCAATAGCACTCTTTAATTCATCTCCATTGCCTATCATAAATTCTGGGTCACTACCTATGCTGAAAATAGACATGTTTTTTTCCTTTGTTTAATTTTAGATTTGTCTTTATCTATTTCAATATTTTTTTACAAATCATAAATAATTATTATGATGAGATTTAAAGAGTTTTTTAATTTAATCGATGTTGATAGCCAAATTATTGATTCTTATTTGCATGATGCTACTTCTATAAAAGAAATTGCAAAAAAATTTGGTAAAACAGAAAGTCAAATATATAGAATATTACATTCTCACGAGATCAAACCTAATAGATCAAAAGCCAATCATCACAAAGTCAATATATTAAGCAATTTAGGATGGAATAATAAAGAAGTAGCAAATTTTACTGGATACACCTCTAGAAACGTAAGAAATATACTAAACAAAGGAAAATAATGGTAACAAGCTCAGATATCGTCTTTTCATATAGTGGAGGTTCTTCAAACACGAACCCAGCAAGTTCTCTAGGAGGAGAAATTTCTACAACAGCTATTACAAATAGAGTCTTGTTCTCCGACATAACTTCAGATCAAGCTAAATCAGGAAGAACTGATTACAGATGTTTTTATTTACAGAATACCAATAATTTAGAATTTTTGTATGATTCAAATCTTGTTTTTTCCTACGAAAATCCTGGAGATGTAACTGTTTATCTTGGATTTAAATTTTCCAATGAAAGACAAAACATATTTGTTTCTAATTATGCTTCTATTACTAGCGGCTCTTTTGTTTTGACATACACAAGTTCTTTAGCTACTCATAACAGAACTATTTCTTGGAATTCCAGTCCTGCTGCCTGGGCGAGTAGCATGCAAGCTGAATTAAGGACTATTGATTATTTAGATGATATTACTGTCACCGCAAATGTAATCGGTAGTAATTTGAATTTTGAAATAAATTTCTTAGGACTAGCAGGAAATAGAAAACATAATTTATTAGAAGTTACAACTAATTCATTATCTCCATCTACATCTGTTAGTATAACTAGAGCTGTTTCTGGAAGTCCTATCAACTGTCCTGCTGATGAGATAGAGGTGTCTACTGTCGCTCCATTTAACGTAGATTTTGTAAGCGAATTTGCCCTTGGAGATTTACATCCTTTGGATTTCATTCCTATATGGGTTAAAAGAATAGCCCCAGTGGGGACAAATGCAACTGAGAATGATGGTTTTAATTTTAGACTTTATGGAAGTCAGATTGCCTAAAAAAGAAAGTCCTGATAAAACAACGAGTTTTATCAGGACTTTCAAGGCAGAACAAATCTTCAAAACCTAATTATTTTTAATCCATTCTTGCATTTTTCTTGGATCAATTATTCCGAATCCTTCGAAAAACTTTTTCCCTGAAAAATTATTGTCTGGAATTTGTGTTGTGTATTTCTTTAGTTGTTCTCTATAGTCTTCTGAGGTTTCTAGTTTTATATTTAAATTATTTTTTCTTTTAAAAGAAAGTAATAAAGAAGCCATTCCTACCACAAAAGGATTTGCCATACTTGTCCCAGACAAAACAGCATACCAATTTGTAGGAACTGTACTAAGTATTTTTACTCCTGGAGCTAAAAAATCTAAATCGTCACCAGTGCAACTAAAATTAGCTCTATTGAAATTTTCGTCAATAGCCCCAATTCCTATGGTTTCTTTGTAATTCGCTGGGTAAAAAATCTGATGAGTTTTGCCAGCGTTTCCTGCTGCACAAAAAACAATAACTCCTTTGCTTTCTGCGTATTTAATTGCTTCGTGTATTACAGGAATAGGATTTGGAGAACCTAAAGACATAGTGATAAAATCAACTTTTTGATCTGTCGCCCAAATAATTCCATCTGCTACGTTTTGTAAGTTTCCTGTTCCATTTTTATCTAAAACCTTTACAGGAATAACTTTTGTCTTTGGAGCTACTCCAACAACTCCAATTTCATTATTGCTCGCACAGATTATTCCAGTTACGTGTGATCCATGTCCATTGTCATCCTGTGGTGATGCTTTTAAATTGACGAAGTTTTTACCTGGGAGTAAATTTATAATTAAATCTTCATGTTCTAAATCTGCCCCTGTGTCAAGCACCGCTACGGTTACTCCTTCTCCTTGAGTGAATTCCCACGCTTTAGGAAGATTAAAAGCAGTAATTTCCCACCCAGCTTTTTGAGCAGCGTCTTGAATTGTCAAAACATCTTCTCTCTTATAAGGTAGAAGTTTTATTTTTTTATTTTTGTTCTTCATTTTTTTGAACCTCCTTGTTCCAAGAACCATTGTTGTATTTAGAAACGATATAATTAATCAAACTGTCAATTATAACATCTATTACTATTTTTTTAATTACACAAGAAAAAGGTTTCAACCAAACAGGAAACGCAGCAGTAATGATGTAATCAAACAATTTAGAAACAATTTTTAAAGTTGTTTCTTTTTTCTGCTGTCCGTCTGGAATCAAACCTTCAACAAATACAATTATTTCATCAAGAGAATTAATTAAAAACAATGTAGAAGAAATTAAATATTTGGTGTTTAATTTCCACCAAGATTTCTTTTCTACATTTTCTTGATCCCATCTTTTTTGCAAATCAGAGATATAATCCTCTAATCTGTTCAAGACGTTCTGTATTTCATCCGATGATAATTTTTTATTCATTTTAGCCTCCTTGCTATACCATTATATATGAATATCAAATCATTTTATTGTTTTTTAAAGTTTGAACTATGGAGATATAATGTTTAATTTTTTCTTTACTAGCTCAAGCATATCATCTACACTTACCATCTTTATACAATCTAAATTTTTAGTTGCACAAGTTGTTGTTGATGTAGAAGGAGGTCTTTTCATGTGATGACAACCTAGACAGTCAAGTTTTTTTGCTGTGATTCCTGTCATATTTGGGCTGAATATCCTTAAATTTGGAGAAACACATCCAAAAAATGCAATTCCTTGAGTTTTAGCGACTTGTGCTATATGCATAGGGAACGAATCTATCCCTACAAAAAGTTTAGCTCTTTTTAAAACCCAATGCATTTGAGGAATTGTTATCTTTCCTCTTAAATCAAGATCACAAGGAATATCGTTCTCTGTATATCTTCCGATAGTGACAATTTTTTGTCCCATTGCTCTTAACTGCTCGGAAAGTTTATAAAAATTTTCATTAGGCCAATCCCTACCAGCCCAATCTGTTTGCCCTGCGTGAATTACAATATAATCTTCTAAGATATTTTCCACTGGCTCTTCTGGGAGATAAACAATGCAATCTTCTTGTTTCACTCCGCAAAATTCTGCGTATGCTTTTAAAATATTTATCTTAGGTCTCCATTCATAAGATAAATCTAAATTATAAAATACATCATATTTAACATTTTTTATTTTTGATATATCTACAAATTCGTCAATGTATGGATTGTTCGCAACAACATCCGAGTGAATTGTTGAAAAAATAATTTTCACTCCAGGATGTTGTTTCTTTAAAGCAGAGCAAACCCCCGCCGCTACTAAGGTGTCTCCATGTGCGTGAGTTCTTTTTACTAAAATAGTTTGTACTTTTGGCTTATCTTCTGGTAAGTTTAAAACTTTGTGCAATCTTCCTGAATTAACCCATTTATTTTTAAAGTATTTCATATTTGCGAGCATATACTTATGCCCACCAGAACTAGTATGTCCCAACTTGTGATAAATTACAGACTTTGAAGTGAACATTATCTTGTAGCCAAGTTCTTTTACGTTCATGCAGATTTCAGAATCTTCCCAATATCCAATTCTGTAATTGGGGTTGAAACCTCCGATATAATCAAACAATGTTTTTGGCATAGCGAAACAACAACCAGTTACCATTTCTCTTTCTGCTGTAACAAGTATATCAACAGGTGCGTTTTCCATTGTGTAAGGAGTGCTTATTTGTTTTTTATTATAAGAATGCCTTCCTATATGAACAAAAGAATCATCTCCCCATCTCCATTCGGAGCCAGCACTGTCTATAGTGTTTTCTAATGCTCCTCCCTTTTTTAATTGTAAATTACCAACTAGACCTACTTTTTGGTCTTTAAATAATTCTATCATTGGTTCTATCCATTTTTTTGTAACCAATGTATCTGCATTTAAGAATATTAAATATTCTCCTTGTGCAAAAGAAGCTCCATTGTTGCAAGCCGCTCCATATCCTCCATTTGCTTTATTTGAGATTATTTTTCCTATACTGTTTTTTAATTCTTCTTTTCTAGCCGTCCATGCGTTTAAAACAAAGTTTTTGCTTTTTTCTGGGCAGCAATCATCAACAAATATAATTTCGTAACTTAAGTCACATTCTAATTTCCAATTTTTAATTAAATCCAATATTACATCTTTGCTTTTGTACATTGGAATTATGATTGAAACGTCTACTTTTTTATAATTTCTGAACCAAGGAGGAGTTTTAAACTCTTCACAATCATAGCTAACAGCAGGGACGCTATTTAAATCTAATTCATATTCTTTTATTGTTTGAGGTCTATTTAAAGAAAATCTTTTTCTGTTTTTCCCATTTCTTACTACTTTTTTTCTTAACTCTTCTTCTTTGTTAGTTTGAACGCCCATAGATTGCAAATAAGATTGCGTTGGTTTATTTTGCAATGCAATCTTAATTTTTTCTCTTATGTCTTTTCTCGTTAACTTTTCTGTTATTTTTTTTCTTTCATTCATTTTCGCCTACCGTATCTTTTTCTGGCATATTGAAATCTCCTGATTTCAATAATTTTACATTATTTTTTGGTTGTTGCTCGCCATCAATTTTTTTTACTTGTTCAAGTGCTTTTGATATTCTCTCATGCCATTCTGATATTTTTGTTGTCGGCACGTCTAACAACTCAGAAAGCCCTTCTGAGTTGTTTATAACAGAGAGAAAATCTTCCCAAAAATTCTCTCGTATACCTATGCCAGACCTAATAACAGAGATTTTTCTATCTTCTGTCGGTCCTTTTTTGTCGGCTTGCATGCTTTCCCACAATTCTACAAATGTCATATTACACCTTTATATAATAGTAGCTTTTTCTCTACAAAGATTTCTAACATCAGAAAAAGGGTTTGCCCCCGATTGTAGAGCAGACGCTTCTCTTTCTCCAATTTCTTTTAAATAGTTTTCTATTTCTTCTGTAGAATGTTTTCTACATGTCCATATAGCTATGTTCTCAAGATTGACTCCTAAAAATATAGAATCATTTTTTACAAAATTGCATGCTTTTTCTTTACAATTTGGCATTTGACATTCCATTTTTAACTCCAAAAAGTTATATATATTTTATGAAAATTTCTTTCAAAGATTGGGTAGAGACTAACTACGACTTCTTTTTTTTAGAGGCTCCTGTAGATTTATCTAGATTTCCTGTTGATAAAATTCAATTCAAAAAATATGACAATGACGATGAAGATGGATTTATTCCTTCTGAATTTGAAGAGGAAGATTTTGACGAAGATTATGCTAGAAATAGATGTGAAGATTCATATCCAATGGACGATTATGATTTAAATGACTATTCTTACGGAGAAATATTTGATTCAATAGAAGATGATCCAAATTTCAAAACACAATCAGCGGAGGAATGGGAAGAAGAAAACCCTAAGCCAGAACGATCAGCCTATGATTCTGAAATAGAATACGATGCTGCAATTGAGGCTTGGCAAGAAGAAAGAGATGATGTGGAATCTGATTATGAATCTGCCGTTGAAGATTGGCATGAAGAAAATGATAGAACTAGAGAAGCAGCAGAAGAGTCTGCAAGTGAAGCAAGACAAAGAGATATTGAAGATTGTGTTGAAAATTCAAGGGAATCATGGGAATCAGAACAAGAAAACAGAAGAGCAGAGCATGAAAAAGAAATAGAAAATGAAAAAGAAGAGTTCCGTAGCAGTTTGCCTCCATATGGGTCTTATGAATATGAATTTAAATTAAATCAAAGAAAATATAAAGTAGAAATTGATAGAAATACTGATTATTTTAAAGGAGAAAGATTAATAGGAGTCTTTGATGTCTTTTTTGAAGGACCAAGCACCTATAATTTAACTAGGGATTCATCTCCTCAACATGCAAGAGAAGTTTATAGTAATTTAATTGCAAGTATAATCAAATTTATTGAAGAAGAAGAAAAAACTGGTCATCCTGTCAATGGATTTCAATTTAATGCTAGCGAACCAGATATGGAAATAATTTATGATTTGTTTTATAAAAATTATCTTTCCAAAGCTGGATTTGTTAGAACTCAAATTATTTCTCATGATTTTTATCTAAAAAAAGATTATGTTAGAGAAATGTTGAAAAGACTTAGAGATTTTGAGAAAAAAGATTTCTTTAAAGGAATTGTTTCTTCTAACAGAGATAAAAAACAATTAATTCAAGGAGTTCGGGATTCGAAATCACTAGGCAGAGAAAATGCTTTGTTCTTTCAACAAAATAAAAATAAATTTTTATACTTTAAAAACCCTGGAGATGGCACTTTAAGACTTGGATTTTTATATAGCTTGGAATTAGGCTCTGCCACTGAGAAAAATACAACTTCTATAAATAAGATAAAAGTGTTTTATGTAAATAATAACTTGCTTGTTCCTACTCTTTGTATGAAATCTGATTTTGTTCAAAAACCTTTAAATTCAATTGATTTTATCAATTTCTATAAAATAGCACTTCACAATTCTAATTTTTATGAAATTTATCAATCTCAAGACTTTAAAAAATATTATAACATTTTTTCTCAAAACAAAACAACAAATTTTAATATTCAGGCAGCACGGAGAGAACACCCACTTGTCAGCACTGTTTAGTAGTTTTTCCAAATAACTTCTATTTTGTTTTCTTTTTTATCTTGTTCATTTGTTTTTGTTTTTTCTAAGTTCCATCCTTTGTATAATCGATTGTACAAAGGAGATGCATATCCTCTTAAAATGACTTTTCCTTTGAAATTTTGCAACAAATAAGAAAGATTCATATGATCTTCCGTCTTCATTTCAGAAGTGTATACTTTTTTGGAAACTTTGTTTTCTTTTAGATAAGGAGGCTTACAGTAAAGAAGCGTATCTTGAAAGTTAAAGGTGTTTATAACTTGAATTGAATCTTTATTGTAAATAAAAGTTCCTTGCAATCTATTAGCTATTGCTGGAAGTTCTTTTAAAGAATTTTCCCATAAGGCAGTTTTTATTTTTGTTAAATTAAAAATTTGTTTTTCTTCATTTTTACTCATTTTTTTTAAAACAAAATCTTTTGTAGCTATATCAATATAATCTTTTATTTCTAGTTTTGAAAATTTTTCAAAAGTCGATTCGCTAAATTTTTGATAATTTAATCTTTTTTGAAATTCTTTGTATTCGTCTCTTATAGCTTTATAAAAATTAATCAAATTTGAATTTTTGTCATTTATAACTTCCACTACAGATTTTTCTTTTTCTAGAAAAACTGTTGAATTGTCACAATAAGGCTCAACATAAGTTAGATTTTTAAAATCATCAGGAAAATGGGAAATAACCCATTCTTCATTTTTTTTCATGTTGATCCTTTTCGTGTGAGTGAATTACAAAATTGCATTCTTTGCAAATAAAATCAAAAGGTCCGTATCCTCTTTTTGACCCTTCCCAAAACCATCCTTTGCCTTGAAATTTCTCATCATGGCATTTTTCGCATAGAGCATTAATTTTTCTTTCTGCTTCTGGAAGCTCTAAATCAATCCAAAAATAACAATTTTCTTTTTTTTTCATACTTTCTCCGCTTTTAATAGAGAGTATTTTTAAAAATTTTAGTCTAAATAATAGATAATATAGATTAAAATTACAAAATCTGGAGAAAACTATGGCTAATGCTTTATATGATGCTGGAAGAAACTCGTTTTTAACAGGAGCAATTAACTTTACTTCTGATACTATTAAATTAGCTTTGGTGTCTAGCTCTTATACCCCAAACTTATCAACTCATGATTTTTGGAACGATGTTTCTGCAAACGTTGTTGGAACTCCTCAAACTTTAGCAAATAAAACAGCTACTGCTGGCGTAGCCGATGCAGATGATGTCACATACACAGCAGTAGCTGGTGGCTCTACTGTTTCTTATTTAGTCCTTTATAAAGATACTGGGAACACTGCAACATCTAATTTAATCGCTTGTTTTGATACTGCAACTGGATTACCTATTACCACTTCAGGGGCAGATATTACTATACGTTTTGACTCAGGCTCCAATAAAATTTTCAAGTTATAATTAATTTGTTTACAAAAAAAGCCAGATTAAATCTGGCTTTTTTTGTTTCTTTTTTTTAAGAAACGGTTCTCATGTTAATTTGACTTCTTTTGTGAATTCTCTTGCGTTTCTCTGGAGGTTTTTCTCTCTTTGGAAATTCCTCTTCTTTTTCTATTTTTGGTTCTTCTTTCTTTTCTTCAATCTTAGAATCATCTTTTAATTCTTCTTCAATCTTAGAATCATCTTTTAATTCTTCTTCAATAGGTTGTTCTGTTGCTTCTTCTTCTTTTGCATTGAAAATATTTGGATGAAATTTATCAACATAAACATATCCAATAAGCAATGTCAAAAAAGCGGAAGCAGAATATAAAACTTTCTTGTTTAACATTATTTCTCCTTAAACTAAAACTAACTTCCTATATTATGTATGAAAATGATTTTAAAAATTACAAGCACTATATAAATATATCAAATCAGGAGTTTATTATGAAGACTTTTCATCAAAGTTTAAGAATCACAAACAACGTTAATTTGGCTAAAGGCTGTTTTTATGAAATGCAAAAAAATGGGGTAAATCCTTGTGATTTTGTAACTTGGCTAGAAGATTTTTTGAAAGAAAATAACATTGATGATCTTGTAGAAGAATCTAAAAATTGGTTAAACAATCAACTTTCTCTTCAAGAAGGGATTCTTGATAGAATGGGACAAGGATTTAATTCTGCTCCTAAGCCTGGAAATCCTTCGCCATTGGCTTCCAAACTTGGAAGCATGGCTGGAAATGCGGCACAATGGGCAGGAAATAAGCTAGGAAGTGCTATTAGTTCTTCAAAAGATGCTTACAATCAATTTAACAAATCTGTTGATCCAAATAATATTCAATATCAAAATAATCATTTGCAAAATATGCAGCAAAACTTAAGTCAAATGCAAAACCAACAACCACAGAAGCCTGATGCTTCTGCTCAATTTTCTGGTGAATTTGACAACGCCGCAGCAGCGTTAAACAATTTGCACAAAAGAATGGGAGTTTCTAAAGATTTGTTAAATAATTTGGGAGGAATGCCTTTCATGACTGCAATTTTAAGTCTTATTCAAATATTAAAGAATAAAAATATGGGAGATATTGTAGCTCAAGAAAGTTACCGTCAAGAAGAAAATATCAAGGAATTGTTGGAGTCAATACAAAGTTATGGAGTAGACGTAGAACGATTAGCTGACTGGATGGTTTCTAAATTAGAAACTATTGAAGAAGGATTTTTAGATAAGGCTGGAGAATGGCTTGGAAATCAATGGGCGAATGTGAAAGGTGCTTTCAATAGATGGACTGGTGGAGAAAGTCAAAAATGGGGATTCGACGCAGACAGCAGGGTTAAATTTAAAAATGCAGAAGCAATTCAAAATGCATTACAGGCTCTTTCTGGATTGCAATCAAAATTAGGAAACAATATGAATCCTGTATTCAAAAACTCTTTGGATCAAATTCTTTCTAGCCTTCAAAATAATGTGCAACAACAAGCTCAACCTCAAAATCAAGCACAGCAACAACCTCAACAACAACCTCAACAAACGCAGCAGCCAACCCAGCCTAAACCTCGTTATCGTTTGCAGACTCCTCCTCAACAACAAGCTCAACAAAATCCTGTTCAACAGCCACAGCAAGCTGAACAGCTTCCAAGTTGGGCAAAGAATTTTAATTATAAATAAATAAAAAAGAGGGAAGGATTTAAATTAAATCTTTCCCTCTTTTATTTTGAAAACTTGTGTGAAGAAAATCACCTCCCTTAAGTTTTAAATCAAGTTTTCAAATTGATTATATGTATAATTTTATCTTTGTAAAGATTAAATCCAACCAGTTTTTATTGCTTCTTTAATTTCTTCCATAGTAACTTTTCTTTCAAGAAAGTCAGACACTGATTCGATGAAATGTTCTTCAATAGATCGTTGAATCTCTCTTTGATACATTGGTCCCATTCTCATGGCATCCATATATGAATTCATATCTATTTGCCAATCAAGAATTTCGTCGTCTATGAATATTGCTTTTTCTATTCCTCCTGATCCATCTGATCTCATCTTAACTTCAAATTTCTTTTTGTTTTCTGGTGTGATTTCTTGCATATTTCCTCATTTCTATTTAAAATATAATAGTTAGATTAAATT
>RXKI01000042.1:0-52929 GCA_003962895.1 Neisseriaceae bacterium | reverse complement strand
GATTTATATGCGTAAATATTTCATGATTTTCAACAAATGGCTTATTCTTCAAGAGAGCAGTATAAAAGATTTATATTCAAATACGATTAATGCATTTCCAAATGCAAATAAGAGACAAAACTCTATCGATACGGTGAAGATAACAGAGTTACAATTAACGCCATTTTTGGGAATGAAAACTCTTTTTGTGAAGGGGAATGCCCAAAGCGATAGCGGAAAGAATTATAGTCCAATAATATTGTTTAAAAACGTAAATTATCATTTAGAAAATGATTATAAATATGTTAATTTAAAAGCATCTGATGGTAAAATTTATTTTTTTGAACATTTAAAAAACAATAATGTTTTAGTTAGATGTAATTGCAATGATTTTAAATGGAGATTTAAACATTGTAACTTTATTGATGAATCATTATTTGGCAAAGATGGAAAAAAATATATTGGAAAAGGTTTGTGGGAAGCAAATCCTTTAGGACTTTCTGGAGTTTGTAAGCATTTGATTAAACTGACAAAAGCTATAAATTCAGCAGGAATTATCATTAACTAAGGAAGGAATTATGGAAAAGCAATTTAATGATTTTGTTGAAACTTTGAAATTATTTGAAGGTATCAATGTAATTTCAACTAATTATGAATCTCTTTGGATTTATTTTAAATGCACAAAAGATTCCGTTTTGGATATTTT
This sequence comes from Neisseriaceae bacterium, assembly GCA_003962895.1. Taxonomy (GTDB): domain Bacteria; phylum Pseudomonadota; class Gammaproteobacteria; order Burkholderiales; family UBA11063; genus Aquella. The sequence goes on along the minus strand of RXKI01000042.1, from coordinate 52,244 downwards.
AAAAAATCAAATAAATGATTTAAAAGACCAATATGGATGTGCTTTGGTCATGTTGACTAATCCTGAAAATTCTGACGAAGTTTTTTATCAAATTTTATTTGAAAAACAACAAGCAGTGTTTTTTTTATATAAAAACTTATCCTCAATTTTAGAAACTAATGAAAAAGTGACAAAATCTAAAGAGCTAGGTATTCCAGATTTGTCTTTAGTTACCATTCGCCAAATTGCTAATGAATTGAAAACTAGAAGCAATCTTACTTTTGCTCTTGTTTGGATAGAAAATAGCGAAAGAGACAATATAGCGATAGAAGGTAGCGGTCAGCCAACTCAATTAATTGGACTTTTGGCTAGAGGTACTCACATGGCTATAGAATGGGCTGATAAAAACATTAAATTTTATAGACCTGGAGAGAATGATTAAACAAAAAAGAGCTTGTCGCAAACACGACAAACTCTTTTTTGGAATTAGAAAGGCTAAGAGTAATGACTAAGAAACTTAGACACCAACCTTAACAATCGTCCAGTTAACAACAGCACCGCTTCCACCAGTGATGATGAAAGACCAGTCGTCAGTGTCAGAAACTGCGGCTAATGCTGTAGAAACATAAGCAAGTGTGCTTGAATTTGCAGAGACCATTACAACATAGTCACCAACAACGCCAGCCAACTTTGGTAAAACAACAGTTCCTGTTGTTCCAGTTAAAGTTTTAGCTCCTGCTGCACAAACTCTTGGTCCGATGAGCTTGTTGACTCCCAAAGACATGTGGGCACTACCTTTTTGATTTCCTGCTACGGTGCCGCTTCCGCTAACACCTGTTACGCTCGTTGCTGCCATTTTGAACTCCTTTGTATTTGTTTAAATTACAATAATACATATTATTTCAATAAATATTATTGTTTAAATCACTACATATTTTTGGTGTGATTTTTGCGAAATTTATAGAGAGGAAATAATGACATATCAAAGCGGTCCTATTTTGAGAGAAAGCCAAAAACAGGTTTTGTATGGTACAATTCTTGGAGGTTCTTCAATAATCCGACCAAAAAGAGGTAAAAATTGCTATTTAGCGATGAGAGATAGCAATGAACTTTGGTTGTCTTATAAAGTTGATGCTTTAAATGATTTTTTTAAATTAGACCAATCTACTATTAAAAAAGATAAAAACACTCATAGATGCTACAGCGTGGCTTATCCCGTGTTTAATGACCTTTTTGATACTTTCTATGATGGAGACAAAAAATTGGTCACAAAAGAGATTCTAGACATTTTAACAGACCATGCTTGGATGGTTTGGTTCGTAGATTCTGGAAGAAAGAGCAAAAGAAAGGCTTATTTAAGAACCCATAAATTTGGCAAAGAAGGAACAGAAACTATCGCTGAATATTTTAATTCTTTAGATTGTTTTTGCGACGTTCACCAATGTAGAGGTAGATATGAGATAGTTTTCACAAATAAAGGCTCACATGAATTTATGAAAACTATCGCACCAAGAATCCCAGATTTTTTGTTGAAAAATTTTGAAGATTAAACAAAAAAAGAAGCCTATTTTTTTAGGCTTCTTTTTTTGTTTTTAAAGAATTTATTTGATATTTAAATTAAATCCTTTGAATTTTATATTTAAACCAGGAGGGCAGTGATGATTTAAATAATCTTTACAATTTCTTCTTCTATCGTTTCTTCCTATATCATACCCAGCCATATATTCTTTTTCATTTGATTTTGGAGGAATTCTATCCCATCCATCTTTGTAGCCATTCCAAAATAAATTATTGTTGTGATATTTAGAACAATCTTCTTTTGGTTTTTCTGCTGGGGCTTCGATGACGATTGGTCTTTGAATCTGAACAGGGGCAGACTGAGGATAGATTTTTTCTTCTATCTGATTTTTTATATAAATTTCTCTGTTACTTTTTTCTTGCGTTTGTTCAAGAATCATCTTGCCAGCAAAAATTAAGGCAATTATTCCTACAAATCCCAAAATAGTTAAAACTATAAAAGCAATACCATTATTATTATCGTTCATTATACCTCCATGTAAAAAGAATATCCTTATATTTTATTTATGTTTTTGGGCTTAATTTTAAAATGGATTAAGCTCATCATATAAAGAAATAATTTCAGTTAGGTTAAAAAGATACAATTCTTCACCTTTATTTAACTTTCCTTTGTTGAGAAGAATGCTAAGTTGCATTTCAAGTAATTCATATTCTTCTTCGTTTGAAATAGTTGTTAAAGGAGTTGTCTCCATTAAACTTAAAAAAGTCTTTAAATTTTTACCTTTTAAATCTTCAATTTTCATAAATCACATTTTTGTATTCTGAGGCATTGAAGTTTGTGGCATTGAAATTCCTCCTCCACCTGTGTTGCAAGGTGCTGGTCCTCCGCCTGCACCGCATATTTTTATATCATCATGTGGTTTGTGTTTACCGTCCCTCGGACCAGGTTTAAATAAACTAGCGGAAGCCTGTCCTTTGCTTACCATCAATCCTTCAAACCATTTCTTAAAGCTAATATTATTCATCATATTGATATTCTTCTATTACTAGTCCATCTATTAATTCTAATATTTTAGTTAAAACAATTGGTTTAACTTCTTCTGTTTCTTCTTTTTTTGTTTCTTCTTCTTCCATTTTACGTCTTCCTTTACATAAATATTATATGAAAAAGATTACAATCTTATTGATTTTGGCTTTCTCTCTAGTTATGTATCATAACAATCAAAAAACTACATCTACAAATGAAAAACAGCTTTCAAAACAATTTTTGTGTGGATATACTGATGGGCAGAAAGAAACCTGGGCGGGGACTCTTCAGTGGACCTTCAACACAGATTACAGAAGAGGTCACATGTTTGGTCTAAGTGATAAAAAAAGAGGAATTAGAAGGTACAAATGAATTGGTTAGCAATGGCAATCTTGACATCTATCCTTTGGGGGTTATGTTATGCATCTACAGAACAGATAGTCAAGCATATTAACGTAAAAACTTATCTTGCCATTTCTTCTTTTATTTGTTGTATTGGATTTTGTATATTTGCCTATTTTGAGCCTTCTCAAAAAGATTTTGATGAAAAATTTTTAAAAGCTCTACCTTGGATTGCGATTTCTATCGCATCATCTTTTTTAGGTTCTTTTTGCTCAACCTATGCAATAAAGCATGGAGGAGCGTCTTTGTCGGCAGTGATTGAAATTTCTTACCCTGTTTGGGTTGTTTTATTCACTTCTATTTTTAGTTGGCAAAACAACTTTAGTACAAATTTATTTTTAGGCGGTTCTTTGATTTTTTTGGGGACAGTTTTGGTTATTCGATCTTAGCTGATTCCAACCTGTTGATATAAATTTCAACATCTTTTGAAGAATATTGTTGTTCTTCAATTCTCAAGCCATGAAAATATTTGTCATTTATGTTGAAGTTTTTTCTTTCTTGTTTTTTTCTTTCTTCTTTTACAAATTTCATATTTTCAATAGGATATAAATTATTGAATCTACAAGATGTTAAAATATTATTTGAAAACAAATTGATGTGATGTTCTGTAATCACATTGTAAAAATCAACTTCTTCTTCTACATATTCCTTGCTAATTAATTTTATTTCTTCTCCTTGATTATTGAATGAAATAGTCCCAATTGGGGTATAATTAGTCATTGGATAAGTGAACATTTTCTTTTGTTTATTGAATATTCTGTGCTGATCTATAGTTTTTAAAATTGATCCATCACTAAATTTTAACAAAATATATTTATTTGTTGTTTCTTTTTTCTTTATCCACAAAGGTTTTGCGTAATCAAATTTTCCCTCATCAAAATTCCAAACAAGAAGTTCATCTTCATAGGATATTTCTTCTATATTTTTAACTTTTTTATCTCTTAGATTTATTTTTGTTCCACTTGCTAAACAAAAACAAGAAGTGGTATATGTTTGTCCATCTACTCGATTTTCTGGAGCGGGTACTTCACCATACACTTGCCCAGAGTCAGGAACACAATAGCACCAGAATGTTGTACAATGATTTTGTATATTTATCCATTGCCCGTATATAAGAGGTCCACCAAAACTTATTGGAGGATCATACTTCTGCCATACAGAGGTGCAATACCCATCACAGCCATTTTTTGCTAAACTCCAAATTAAATTATCTTCTGGTGGCGGGGGATTGAAAGAAAACAATTCATTAAATTCATAATTTTCTTCGCTCATTATATTCCTTCGACTATAAAGCCTATTTCAAAATCACTCATTATACTAATAATAGTTTCTTTTTCTTTTTTATTTAGTTCCCATTTACAAACTACTTCAATTTTTGACACCCCACATTTCATTTGTTTTATTCCATTTATTCCTGATTTTTTTATCTTTTCTTGAAACTCAGAAATACACTTACCTTTTATTGAAAAGGGTCTATTTTGCAAGAAAAGAAATGGTCTAAAAGCTCTTCCGCATAGACATCGATTATAATTATTATTTATTTTGCAATAATCTCCATTCCAATAAGAAACAAATGGAGATGGAAAAGAAAAATAATCTGTACAAATTAGTTTTGTGTCAATCTCTTTACAAAAAGATAAATTGTCCATTAAATGATAAGTCCCATGTTGGCAAGTAAAAAATCCTGCCCCTCCATCCCAACATTTCATGTGATCGCAACAATTTTCAATTACATTGTTATCTTTTAAAAATTTAGCATCTGATTTAATTAAATATTCGCATGTATTACTTAGTAGATTAGTTATTTTTTTGAATTTCCCTCTTCTTTTTAAATGATGCACTATTGAGTTTATAGTCGGACCAGAAGTTAAAAAAACATCAACAGGATTTTCTTCAAAAAAGTCTAATATTTCATCAAAGAATTTATTTTGATTTTCAAAATATTCTTTTGTTCTAGAAACATAAAATACCTCTGCCTCCATGTGAAAACCATGATGTTGCATAAAGTTATCTGTTTGTATTTTTTGAATAGATTTTTCTTTTATAAAAGCATTTTGAGAAAAATCGGCTACTTTTGGTTTTTTTATTTTAAATTCTTCTAAAATTAGATCATAATGATTATCGCCTTCTATGAATTTTAAAAAGCGATCCCATCTTAGGTATTTAAATTTATTTCCTGTTGTGCTTCCGCTAGTCGCCATTGGTTGCGATTCTTCTCGCATATTTTCTACATACCAAATATTTTTGTTTTCAAGGTCTTCTTTGGAAAAATATTCTTTTTCTTTTTTGTAAATAGGACTATTTTCTAAAGCCCAATTTTTTATATTTTTTGACATTAAAGAAGTAGTTCTTTTGATTAACTCTATTTCGGCAAACATCAAATTTTTTGCTATTAAAGTATATTCAAAAACTAATTCTTTTGATGGCAGGGGAGTGTTTTCCCATTTATTTAAAAAAGTAATTATTTCATTGTTTATTGACGATGTATCCCGCAATTTTCCCTCAAATAGAAATTTAAAGTAACTTTATTTGTATGGCTCCAACTTAAATCTGGAAGCCATCTTTCTATTATATCCCAATCATTGCATTTTTCTACATATCTCCAACCACCAAATCTTTCTATTAATTTTCTTTTGTGCATTATTTCTGATGTGTCTATATAACCTTTTTTTGGAATAGAATTATGAATTCTTGTTTCTATTAAATTATGATTTTTATCGAATACATTAGTTCCAGTGTAAGCCATATCGCTATTTGTTTTTTTAATAGAATTAAATAAACATTTTAAATGATCTGGTTCGTACCAATTGTCATCATCTAAATATGCTATGTAATCTTGATCTGTATTAGAAATAATAAAATTTCTCGGTCCCCAACCCGCCGCTCCAAAATTTATTGGCATAGAAAAAAATTTAAATCTTTTATCTTTTCTTATTTTTTCTTGGCAAAATATTTTTGTTTCTTCACAAATTGGACATTCTAAACATGCATTTTCAGAAAAATTAGGAGAATAACTGCATGCTTGTTTACATCCGTCTTTTACGATCCAACATTCAAAATTTGTATAAGTTTGGTTTGAAACTGAATCTATTGCTCTTTCTAACCATTCTTTTGGAGAGTGATATGTCGGCAAGCAGACCAATATTTGATCTTTTTTTGTATCAGCAGCGAGAAGCATAGATTTCCTGAAATTATTTTTTAAATGTATAATATTTATGATAGTTTTTGTTTTTTCTGTACTACAATAAATTAGGATTATTTTTATCCTTTGCTAAACTGCTTGCATGCAGGAGATTAGGAAATTATGAAGAAAAAAGAAAAGGAAGTAAAAGAGGAACTTGATAATAATGATAAAAAAATTAGACTGCCCGTAGGGTGGATGGATAGAGGCGACATTTTTACAAAGATATTTTATTTGCCGTGTCAACAAGGCTGTGTTTATGTTAGTATAAATAAAGAAGAAGAAATTGGAAATTTCAACATTTCTTCTCCTCCTTTTGGAATGAATATGACTCCAAACTACATAAAATTATATGCAAAAGATATAGAGGCTATAGCGGAAGAAGTTCAAAAAGTTGGAGATATACTTGGAATTAAGTTTGAAGATCAAGACTTTTCTTAATAGCTTTTTCTTCGCTTGAGCCAATTAGACGATATAAATCTTCTGGGGAATAGCCTTCAAATGCAATTCCTGTTTTCCAAAATTGTTCTGCTTTTTCATGACAATTGTTGCACAAGGATATTCCATTTTCTTTTACATATCCTCCATTGGGCATTTGTGACCGATTTTTAATGTGATGAGCATCTAAATCTTCTAGAATTTCTTCACAGCTTTCGTTTCTATCTTTTCCTTTAATTCCACAGCATCTACATTTATATTTGTCTCTTTCAAAGACTTTTTTTCGAAAAGTAGCTCGAATAGATTTCTTTTCTTTAGACATTTTCTTTTAGCTTTTTTAATTCAAGGTCTGCTTGTGTGTAATGTAATTTTATTTTAAACTCACCTTTAATGGTTCCATTTATATTGTTTTCTACTACTGAAATGGTCAAAGGAAGTCCTTCGTAAATTATATCTAAATCTTCTTTCTTGAAACAGCTTTTTTTAATTTCCATTATTTCTAATGGACGATTCTTGTCAACTTCACTTAAAGCGACAATAACTCCTTCTTTTGTTATTTCTGTTATTTCTCCATTCATGACTAAAAGATTGTTCATTTTATAATTTCATGAATCAATTGAATTGTTAAAATTGAAAATGTAAGTTTTAAATAAAAAAGAGAAAAAGCAAATATAATCTTTTTCCACAAATATTCTTTTTTTATCTTTATTTTTTTCAATGAATGGACTGTTTGCAAATTCATTATTCTTAAAGAAAATGCAAGTACGAAAAAAACCATAGAAAAAAGATAAGGGAAAAACGCTTTTACAAAAAAACCATGCTTCAGTGTTCCATGCTCTCGTATGGAAATTACATCAAAAGACAATAAGAAGAAAAAAATAGAACTGGCAAGCATCCCAATTAAATATATTCTATTTTCAATTTTTTCATAATATTCTAGGTTTTCATAAATATCTGCCAGTTCTGTTTTCATTATTATTGGTTTAGTTCTTCTTCAATTAAGTCAAGTTCCATCTTTGCTTTTAACTCTTGGCTTGTAATCTGAACAAGACGTTTTTGTAAAGAATCGAGCTTCTTTTTCTTTTCGTTAATCTGTACTTTGTTGATTTTAGTTTGGATGTCTTCAAGCCAATCTGAGACTGGAAATCCACCCCACATAAATGCTGGAGCCTTTAAAACTTTTAGCAATTTTGATGTTTCGTTATAAGCTCTTTCTTTTTCTCTCAAGAAAGAGGCGATATAAATAAGTTTGGAGATATTGTTTTCCACATGAAGATTCAATTCTCCACCCTGAGTATCTGGACCGTCGACAGAAAATCTACAAGTAGTCTTCCAAACGGGTCTTGACTCAGCCTTGGAAATTTCTTCTGTTTGGCTCTTGATTTCTTCAAGAAGAGCAAGAATTTTTTTGTCGCTTTTGTTTTCAGACATTTGCAATTTCCTTTTTGATTTTGTTAAAAACTTTTTGGTCTTCTTCTTCTGTGAAACAAGAAAGAATATCTTCTTCTGATCCATCATTATATTTTAAATATAAACAAGTGCAGGCGTCTTCGTTTACATCTTCTTTATTTGATTTTTGCAAAATTAAATCCATTTTTGCTTGCACTTGGTCTATAGGAACGTCAACTTGCCTCCACGCAGTGTAATCATAAGTTTTTCTTGGAATTTTGTAGCTATTATCAAACCTTAATTTACTGACAATGGCGTCAGATAGTTCAAATTTAAAAATATCTTTTTCCCAAGATTTTTTCTCTTTTCTCCATACTACTAGATAAAAATCTCCATCTACATTTTTTGCTTCAACTAAAAATTCTTTGCATAATCTTTCTTCAATATATTCTTTAAATTCTTCTTTTCCATGAAATCTGTTTTCCGCCCAACCCAAATAAAGATTATCGTTGATTACTTTGCTCATAATAGATTGTTTTAATTTGGTGCGACTTATTTTTTTAATTAAAAACCCCACAGGTTTTTTATAATTTTTTGAACTCATATAATCAGAAACTAGCTCTTGGTAATTTTCAACAGGAGCTTCTGAGCAACAAACTGCAATTTTAGAAACATCTTTAAAATAAAGATATTCCTTTGTGTCAGTGTTTAGAAACACTAAAACATTTCCAAAGATTTTTTCATAATTTAATCTATTTTTATTCATCTCGCCAAGAAAGATGCAATTTTCTGTTTTCTTTGTTTTGTAAGAAAATCCTACCTTTAAATCTTTCTTTTTAATGCTTTTTGTTTTTAAATCTGTAAATTCTGAAGAAGATTTGTAATCTGGAGAGTTGACTGGCAAAAGGACTAAATCTCCTCCACACCATGAATAAACGAATTTCCCTTCTAATCCTTTGCCTTTGGAACAATCGTTGTTCTCTAAAATAAACATGAGATTTGAAACGCTGATTTCAAATTCGAAACCTCTTGGATCATAAACTCTAATCCAAGAGTTTCTTGCGTGCCACCCATAGCTGCCGCCACCTGCTTTTTTATTTAGAACAAAGCCTTCAGTGGGTTCGTTTTCAAAGTCTTGGGCTTCTATCTTTTTATCTCTCCATGAAGTCCAAGATGTCTCTTTTCTCAAAACCCCTTTTTTATCATAATAGATCACGTAAGCAAGTTTGCCGTTATAAGTATCTCTTCTGTTCTGATAACCGACTTTGATTTTTTCTGGAATAAACAAAGTGTTTTGCGTAGTGGCTTGCATTATATCTCCTTTTATGGGTCGAAAAGATTGTACTACAAAAACTTGATCCGTAAATCAGTTTCATAGTTTATATCCTTCAACTTTTACTCTGATTTTTTGTTCTTTTGCAAGTTTTCTAAACTCTTTGATTTTATCTTTTAAAGTCATTTCTGTTTTCACCGAAAAAGAAATATCCCGTCTACCATCAAATAGACAAAAACCAGAGCCAGACCTTTCTTGAGGAGAAAGCCTTTCGATTATTTTGTCTTTGTCTAAATTATGCCCTTTGTAAGAAACTACAATGGAATACTTGTTAGCCATTTTTACTTTTTTCTTGTTGAATTTCATTGGGGATAAGTTTAAATCCTTTTGATTCTATTCTCTCTATTAATATTTTTCTATCTTGTTCTTGTTCTTTATAATCTTGCCATAATTCTTCACTTATTTTTTCTTTGTCGAAAGCAGAAGATTTATCTGTGACTTCAAACCCTCGATGAATACATTCTTGATACAAAGCAGAATATCTTTTAAAAAGATATAAAACTTTGTCGTAAAAGAATTTTACATGACCTTCGCCTAGCTTAAATTTATTTGAATAGTTTCCTAGAATCGCCTTCCCAGAAGCTATTGTATTTGGAATTCTAGTTATTTCTCTATGTTCTGCTAATAATAGCTTATTTGGAAGTTCTTTTGGGTTTATTCCAACATTGATTCTAGTCATATTTTTCTTTTTTCAGCAGGTGGAGTATAATTCTCAAAAATTCAAACATCATTTCATCCTAGTTTTATAGGTCCATAGTAAAAAGAGTCTCAATTTCTGTTTTTGGTTCAAAACATTTCAAGATGCAATTGTACTTTAAAAACAAGATAGATAAAAACAAAAAAACTGCTCTCTTGAGAGAGCAGTTTTTATATATTTTAAATTTAAATTAGAATGATTCTTGATTAAAACTTGGCATTTCTGCTTTTGTTTCTTTTCTTGTCTTTGGAATCGCTTTTGAATTAGATTTTTCTACTAATGGGGAGGCTGGCATTTCATCAATAAATTGTTCAAAAAGATCAAAATCTGAACAAACGCCAGACCCACAAGAACCACTCATTGGACCACAAGAACCACTCATTGGACCACAAGAACCACTCATTGGACCACAAGAACCACTCATTGGTCTAAAACTAGGTCTAAAACCACAGTCTGCATAAGATGCTGACGCCATGATTAAAAAGCAAAAACAAATATAAAGATTTTTCATATAATCCTTTCGTTGAATAATCTTCTATTGTATATATTATTTTCAACTAAAATAAAAAAAGCCCTAGTGTAAAATCTAGGGCTTTTTTAGATTATTCAAACTAACACATTGAAGTGTTACTGCGAATAATACCACGACCCCAGATGATTGTTGCAACAGGGGTTGGCTCTACTGGAACTGCTTCTGGTTTTGTCTTTTCTGTTTCTGTTTCAATCTTATTTTCACATGGGACGCAACACTTTGGTTTGAAAATATCAAAGATGCAGCATCTCACTTTGCAGACTGGAATTAAACAGCATTTGCGTTCTTTCTTTACTTTGCACTTGCACTTTGTTTCACAACAAGAAACCTTGCACTTTGTTTCACAACAACAATTTGTGCAACAACACTTGGTTTTCTTGCAACGACACTTTTGAACACATTTCGTTTCACAGACGCAACATTTTTCAGCTTTACAGGAAACTTCACAGACGCAACATTTTTCACAACGATGCTTCTTTACTCGGCATGCGTTTTCACAACATGCCTTTTCTTCTCCTGCATACGCTGAAACAGCTAGAATTGAAAAAGCTACTGCTAAAAGACTCATTTTTTTAAACATTTTTTCTCCGTTTGTTAGGGTTAAATCAATCGTTCACATTTGACGTTTAAGATTATACTTCTTGTCCGTTAAAAGTAAAGCAGATTCTCTATCTTTCTTAATCTTTCAATTTCATTTTTATTTAACCAAGTTTTATTTGATTTTAAAATTCTTTTTAAATCTTTTTTACTGTTTTCTTTTAATTGAGAAAAATCAATATGATTTATTTCTTCCCAAACTCCTAAAACATAATAAATTAATGCCACTAAATAAACATCTATATATTTAATTTTTTCTTGTATTTCTTTTAGTCTTTCAAAAGAACATCCTTTGTAAAAGTCAGGAAAAAGTCGATGAACGCTTTCTATCCCTCTTAGATGACAAGCCTTTGTTTTATGTGTCATTGTTGTGTTTTCTTCTAATGCACAAAATAAACCAAATTCATCCATTGTGTCTGGATGACTTGTCATTGAAAATTCTATATCTCCATATTGCTTATATTTTTTTAAGCAATCTTTTGAAAATGAAAAATTTATATTTTTTTCAATTGCTTTCTCTACAATAGAAGAATGTATTATATTTGATCCCTCCCACACACGAGAATGAAAAAAAGTTTTTTCTTTTAATATATTTTTATAATCCCCTCTTGGAAGAAAACTGTAAATTGTTTTTTCTTCTTCTGGTATTATAGGTTTGGCAAAAAACACAATATCTTGTTCCATGAATAAAAACCAATTTGGTTTTATCTTGTATTCTTTTATTATCTCTGAAAAACTTTCCCAAAAGTTTATAAAAATACTTTCCCCAGGCTCAAATTTTATGAATGTGCAATTTTTTTTATTTTTTAAATTATGAGTTTTGATTATCTCGGGAGTGGTCACAATATAAGAATGATCGTCATCTCCCAACGCCCAATTTAAATTTCTAATATGAAAATCTATTCCATTTGGAAATTGCCCAACCATTGTTATTGACGCAATGTTATTTTTCTTCATTTTCAACAAGTTTCTTGAATTCGCTGTTTGAAAAATATGTTTTTGGATTTTTAAGAATCTTCTTTAACAGTTCTTTTCCTTTACTAGAATTTAAATGCTCCCATACAAATGTTCTTGTGCTGATACTATATTTATCTCCCCAATCCCTTATAACTTGCACTAAATCATTTATACATTTAACTTTGTTGTTGTTAGAATCGCTTTCTTCTAGTTTGTTATCTTCTATCCACTTGCTGAAAGACATTTCTTTACTTTCTCTTAATTGAAAATCGTTAACAGTTTTTTCTGGCTCGAATATTATGTATTCAATTCCTCTTTTTATTCCTTCGTATCCTATTTTCTTTAAATATGCTACATCCTGATAACCAGAACCCTGAGTGGATAAAAATCCATTTTCTCTTGCTGATTTTTTAAGCAATTCAGAATCTTGCAAATCATTTAAAACATAAAATTTGTCGTCGTTGATTAACATTGAATATAAAATAGACCCAAAAGTTCTTGCCTTGTCTTCTGATGAAGTAGTGTAAAAGCCAGGATAATAACCTGAAAGATTCTTTTTTGAATCAAAATTAGCGATAGGGGCTTTCGACCCATGAAATACTGTTATTTGCATTTAATATATATGACATGAAACTTGGCATTTGTTATATGGTTTTCGACGGAGAAGAATTTCTTGAATTTGCTACAAAAAGCATAAGAAAAAGCATTGATTTCATCTCTGTGACTTTTCAAACAATTTCTTATTTTGGCAACAAAACTGATTCTCCTACAGAAGATTTGCTCAAAAAATTAAAAAAAGAAAATTTAATTGATGAATATATTCATTTTCAACCTGATCTAACTTTATCTCCTAAACAGAATGAATTGAATTTGAGAAACATAGGATTAAATCTTTCTAGATTAGCTGGTTGCACGCATCATATATCTGCTGATGTAGACGAATTTTACGATTCCTCTCAATTAGAATTCGCAAAAGAAGAAATGGAAAAAGAAAATTATGATTTTTCTATGATTCCTATAGACACATATTATAAAAATCCTTGCTTTTTAGTAGTTCCAGACCAAAAACTATCTGTTACTTTTATTCATCCTGTGAGAAATGAATATTCTATAGAAAAAGAATTTCCATTTTCTATAGAAATTACAAGAAGATTCAAATTTAAAGAAAAATATAGAGTGTTTTCAAGAGATGAAATCATAATGCATCACATGAGTTATGTAAGAAAAGACATTTGGAAGAAATTCGCCAACTCAGATAATGGCAAATTTTATAATTTGAAAAAATTTGCTTCTATTTACAATAAATATGAAGTAGGAGAAAGATTGTATCTAATTCCTGATTATTTGAATAGAAGAACAAAATTAGTTGAAAACAAATTCAACATAGAAATAAAATGAGGAAATTATGTCTGCTTCATCAACAACTGGGACGGGATTAGGATTTGTTCCTGTTTTAACAAACAAAGAACTTACAAATATTAGAAATCAAAATCCACAAATTGTTTTTTGTGGATACGCACCAGCCACGGGAGGTGCAGAAAGCGTAAGCCCTCCAGCAGAGATAAGCGATGTTTATTTTCCATATTCTTTAGATGGAGATTCTACTCATTATGTCGTTATGCTCACAACTGTAGGAGGTGGAGTGGCTTATGTCGGTGAAATGCACGAAGAAGCTGATGGAGATTCTCCAACAGGAGTTGGTTCTTTCTCTGGATTTTCTGTCCTCACAACAACAGAATGTGATGTGATGTATATGGTTTTAAAAATTTAAATTTAACATAGGCAAAAAGAGCAAGAAAGGCAAAAACTTTCTTGCTCTTTTTTTTGAAATATTCAAAAATTTTTATTTTTTTGTTGTAAGTCTAAAAAAAGACAGTATCATTAAATTGCCTTAGTTTTAAATTGGTAAACAAATGAAAAACATTTTTTTTCTCATCTTTTTTCTTGCCACAAACAATCTTTTTGGGCAAGTTGTTTCTAAAGAACTTGCAACAAAAGACAATTATCCTTTAGATTTAAATACTATAGGATTAACTCTCCCCGAGTCAGAAGACCAGGAATTAAATAGATTATTTAAAGATAGCGGTACTATTTTCTATAAGTTGCCACAAGTTTGGCAACATTATGTTCCTTCTAGTACAATGCAAGAAACAAATTTGACTTTAAACACTACAATTTATAAAACTAAAAAATCTATATGGAATCTCTATAGCGTTAAATATAATCCCGATTCTCATGCAAATTTTAATTTTCCTTGGGAAACAACTGCCGGACTAAACTCTGTTTTTAAAGAAAAAAATCCTAATTTCAAAACAGTTAATTTTATAAATCTTCCTAAAAATCCTAATGGGAGGTTAATCCCAATTTTTGTATTGCAAGAAAGACCTATTAAGTGGATTTACCCAATTGGGACGACTGTTGGAGAAATAATTTATGTAAATTTCAACAATAAAAACTATGTGCAAGAAGTGAGAACTAGAAAGAAACTAAATGACAGCACTTATTGGGAACCAATGGTCTATCGTCCAATTAAAACTAGAGAAGAATATATTGAACTTACAAATAGTGTAAAATACATTCCCGCCAAGAAACATATGTTTTTCAGAAATCCTCAAGAAGATGAAGTTTTTAAAATGGATGGATTAGTAGAATGTCTTCCTCCATTAGAAACAGATAAAGTCATAACTTTACTTTCTAGAAAGTTTAAAAATGTAACAGAGGAAAACTGGAGTCCTTGCTCTATACAGGATTTTCACATTCTTCCTAAAGATTATTGTTTTTCTTTAATTGGAGGAATCGACACAGAAAGTTGTTCAAATTGTCATAGACAAACTCAAATTTCCGTAAGAAACTTAGTTCCAAAAGACCCTTCTGTAATAAATGATCCCGATGGGACTGGAAATATTAGAGGAAGCGACGCTGTTTTCACATGGCATCCCTTCTCTGTTTCTTCTGTCAGTTCTGTGAAAGATGAATATAAACAAATAAATTTTAGAAATTATGACGTTTCTCAAGGAGTTGTTGCCACCAAAGTAGATAAAGAAGATTTTTACAAATTAACACTTTTTGTGCAAAACTCTTTAAAGAAATATGAACTTCCAAAAACCACTTCCGTTTTACATGAAAGAAAAGATGTTTTGCCAGCCGATAAAAACTAGTTTATTAAAAACAAAAAAAACTAATATTTTGGTTGTTAGAGATGATTATCTTGAAGGCGGAACAAAACAAAGAGCAGCAATTCCTTTTTTGAATAAATTAAAAGAAGAAGGAATTGAAGAATTTGTATATGCAAGTCCATTTTCTGGCTTTGCTCAGATTGCTCTTTCTATATCATCTAAAGAAGCAAAAGTATCTTCTACTATATTTTCTTCTTTGGACAATATGGGACTTGTTTCTTCTTATACCAAAATTGCTTCTAAAAATTCAAAAATAATTTCTTGTAAAGACTTGCAAGAGGCTGAAAGGCTGTCTGATTTTTATCAAAAAAGCAAAAAAAATTGTTTAAAAATACCTTTAGGGTTTAATCATCCTTTGTTTATTGATTTTTTAAAAAAAGAATTAAAAGAACAATTAAAATTAATTGGGAATTTTAATAGAATATGGCTTCCAGTCGGTAGTGGGACATTAGCCAAAACATTTAAAGACATACTCCCAAACAAACACATCGTGTGCGTTAATATTAGGGTCATAGAAGACGAAGACTATAGAATAAGACATATCATCAAATGGAAAACACATCTCATTACAAGGCTCAGGAGGAGTTTAAAACAGCCTGTGAATTAATTCCTCCTATCCCTTCTAATTTATTTTACGATTCTAAATTATGGAGATTTATAAACGAATTTGCAGAAGATGGTGATGTGTGGTGGAATGTTGCTGGTTAAAACAAAAAACTAGCTAATCATGAATCAATTCCATTATATTTCTTCCTAGCAGAATTAGTTCTGCAAATTTTGCATCTCGTGGCATGCCCGTCAGACTTAGTTTTGTCAATACCAAATTCATTGAACAATTTTATTTCCTTGCATTCATTGCATTGTTTCTTCCCATCAACAGAATATGGATTTTCTTTTTTCTTTTTGGGTTTTGATCCCGCAATAAATCCGCCATGTTTTTCACAGATGTATGTTCCATTTTTAGCAATGTTTTTTTCATAAGTTAAACGTAATGGATTGTGATTTTCTTTACAATATTCACAATAAATTTCAATTGTGTTTTTTGAAATTACATTATCATAATGTTTTTTAGCTTTTGTTTTGTCGTTTTCCTTTTTTTTCTTAATCCAATCAAAATTTCCTGTTGTTTCTGCTATAAATTTTCTAGCCCAATTTATTATTGCATGGTCGTTTTTTAATAGCGAATCTTTTTCAGTCCACACAGAAAATTTTATACCAAGATTATCCGCATATTTTTTTGTTTCTGCGATTTGTTTTTTTGCATAATCTTCTTTTTGAAACTTACTTTCAGGTTTTACTTCTATAATTTCAATAGATTTGTCATTATAAATAACATGTAAATCTGGATTTCTACTCATTTTATTGCTATCTATAAAAGTGTCTGCTCTTCTATATGAAGCGACATTTGAATTATTTTCTAATAAATACATGCATCTTAATTCATAAGATGAACCGTAATAAATTTCTGTTTTGCATTTTTCCGATTTAAAATATCCTCTTATATGAGATTGTTTAAAATCCCCTTTTCTATTCTGTTCAGCACACCTTGCTGATACTTTCTGCGTCCAAGTTATTGCATTTGGATCAAGTTGATATACCCATCTCTTTTTGCCTTTATCCCATAATTTTTTAAGACCTCGAACATTTGCCCATTCGAATTCAGTCATGCCTTTAGGACAGCCAGAAGAAGATTTTTTCTGGCTTTGTTTACTTAGCCTACAAGAAGGATTTTTTGTATCAACATAACAATAATCTGATTTATAATTTTTTTCTAAATAAAATCCCATAATTTCATATAAATGACCATCTGTCAATCTATTATCGCTAAAACTTATAATTTCATCATATTTTCTAGATTTTGCCCACTCAACACACCTAGAGAATAATTTAGTAGCTCCTCCTTGAATATGGATACCATCGGCTACACAAAATCTGTCTAAAACAATACGGTTTTCAGATATTTGTCTACTGTGTCTTCCAAGAGACATTGCTCCAATTAATTCATTTTCATAAAATAAACCAAAAAATACAACCCCAAGGTTGTTTCTTCCTTGAATATGATGTTGAGAAAAAAACTTATTAGCCTCTTCAGATTGAATCTCTTTTACTTCACATTTTCTGCCATGTATTTTTTTACTATATATCTTATTGTGTGCTTTTATAAAATTTTGACATTGATCTTTTCTTGAATTCCATTCGTCAGAGAAAAAAATCATCCCTTCAACATTTTGCCAATTTTTATTTTCGTAATTTTTTGAATCTTTGATGTCAATAATAGTAATTTGCATGGTTTTGTTCTTTTTTGAAATAGTAATTATTCCATTGTAGTAACTAAAACAAAAAACCCAGTTATTTCTAACTGGGTTTTTGCATCTATGGAGATAACAACAAACTAGCTAATCATGAAGTTTGCAATGGACATTCTTGCGAAGAACTTTGCACCTTCTCTGAGCATCTTCTTGCCGTATCTTGTCATTAATCCCTTGCGTGGGCAAAGTGATTCTGGGTCAAGAACAACAGGAGACTGAGTGAGAGGAATGTATGGGCAGTAGAAATAACCGCTGTCCATGTACGAATCACCCTTATAGCCAAGGACCAACTGATTGCTCTGGAAGAGCGGGTCTTTGTAAATCTTCCAACGGTTCATTACAGTACCAACGTACTGAATACCGAGGTTTCCACTGAAGGATTCAGTTCCCGAAGGAGCGAAACCAGCAGTTGCGGTTTCGAAAATGGACGCAACTTCTGGGGAAGTAACGATCCAGTTTGCTCCACCACGGAGAGTTTTTCTATGAATAACAGCAGAGGTTTCAACAACCTTAACATAAAGCGATTCATACTTTTCTTTAATCGTATCGCCCAAAGTGGTGTTGAAGTCCCAAGCTACTGTGGTTCCTGCGTTTTGACGGATATCGGTGAGGATTTCACGGTCAATTTCAAGATTAATTTCTTGAGCGAGAACGCCAGTAATTTCGGATTCTGCTTCGAGGTTGTGCTGTGAACGGAGGTCTTGTGCAGACTCAACCGACCAAACCGCCTTCAACTTACGAGCCTTCGCAACAATGCTTTCCGATTCAATCGCAAGATTGATCTCGGGCAAATCTTGTTGGCACTCCATGTTGTACTCATAGCTCAACACTGCATGGTTAGCACCTGGAGCAGAGTTCCAAGTGAAAGTTAATTCACCAGTAGTAGCATTGATCGAACCTGCGGTAACATAGACCGATGGGCTGCCAATTGCTGTGAAGGTGAAAGAACCAGCCGAGTTAACAGTGAAGTTCTGAACTGCTGTCGCACCATCATAAATCGTACCGAGAAGGGTGTTGGTGATAACAGGAGTCTTTTCCATAGGAGCATAAGTCGAGGTGACGAGCGTTCCTGCATCAGTGTTGGTTGTTTCGTTTTCTACGAACGAAGACGAATACCACTGATCCAAGTTTGCCGTACCATCTGCTCTTTGCATTAAAGAGTTTGCATCATCGCCAGGGAATCCACCGTTGTTGTCTGCTCCACGGGTTGCACCCTTGTTGGAGGAGTATCTAAAACGGAGGTAGTAAACCAAACCAGTCGGTCCAAGTAATGGCTGAACAGAGACGATCTTGTTAGCAATTAACTGTGGGTAAATACGACGGATCAAAGGAATGCTAATTCTCTGGAATTGAGCAATGTCGCTTGTGTCTGTTGCTTGTTCGTTAACCAACTTCTGATTCTCTAAGAGAATCGAGGTAGCCTGACGAACTCTTGGATCGGAAATACCTTCGAGAAGACCAGTGGCTCCCCAAGTTTTTTCCAAAACTTTTGCTTCGTTTAAATATCTAGAATTAATATCCATGTGTTTTTACGCTTTCTTTTCTATATTTTCGACTATTTAAAATATCTTCGAGATAAATCAATAGCTTATTGGGTTTTTTTGACTCCAGAAAGGATCAACAATTGTTCCATCTCTGGACTTTCTGACGCTGTGTGTTCCACAACTACAGTGTCATCTCTCCCCGTTACTTTCTCTGCTTTTTCAGTTCTTTCTTTCTGTTCGTTAACCACTGTGTTTTTCTTGACACGGGAAACTTCTTTTTTGCTTTCCGTTACAAGTTCTTTTGATTGACGAACTGCTTCGTTTAATTTTGTATTTTCTGTTGACAATCTAATGTTGCGAGCTTCCAAGATTCGAATCTGTCCCTTGACTTCTTCGAGAGCCTTGTTTGTTTCTTCCAATTTAGAAGAAGAAACAGCAGCAAATTCATCGTCAGAAAGATAATTTGCAGTCAAATCTACAATCTTATCCAAAGTTACTTTATGTTCTGCAATGCGTGGGTCATTTAAAATTTCACGTTTTGCATTTTCATAAATTTCTTGACCCTTAACCTGAAGGAATTCGTCAACTTTGTCAACGATGTATTCTTTCATAGAAGCCAATTTCTTATCATATTCCTCGTACATTTCGACTTCGAGTTTCTGATTTTTGTCTTTTTCTGCCTTGAGCATTTCATATGCTTCTTCGTAGCCTTCTTCAAGAGCGGCTTTCATTTCTTCGCCCTGAAGTTCAAGACGATTGCGAAGATCATTGATAATCGCATATGCTTCTGAGTATCCCTCTTCAGCAGTCTTTTCCGCTGTCGACAATTCATTCGAAAGCTCTGTATAAGCCTCTTCGAGTTTTTGATTGTATTCAGCTTCGAGTTCTGCCTTTGCGGAATCGAGCATTTGCTCCACAGCTTCGGCAACTTCTTTAGTGTCCGACTCAGGCAAGAGCTTTTTGAGTGCTTCTAAGATTTTGTCCATATGTTGTTCCTACCTTTAATGTTAGTATCTATGCATTTGCATCGAAAAATTTAAATTTTTCCTAAAATATTTTTTTTATGGCATTCGATCAAGCCACCCAAACAAGCAACCAATGCTTGTTTGCGAGATGTTTTGACTGATTCTTGTATTGCCGAATTGCTCACATCATTGCTAGAAATTTTAATTGGATTATAGTTTTCTTTCTTACTTGCTACCTTCTCTTGAAAGGCAGAGTGAGTCGAAGGATCAGCTACAGCATCAAAAGTAATGAGTTTGTAACTTTCACCTATAACTAAAATTCCATTTTCATCATTTCTTCCGTTGCCCACGCCACGGCTGCTAATTCCAACTCTTACTCCATCATTAAGAAGCGACTTTAAAAGTCTTCCATGAGGAGTATTGAGAATCTCGCCTTCTCCCATTAAGTTTTGTCCTTCCCACCATAATTTAGTGATTATGTGTGAGCATTTTTCAAAGTGGACAATACTGTCTGTTGGATGGTCTAATTCTCCGATTAATCCACGAGCTTCGATTACTGGGATCAATTTCTTGACATTTTCATCGAGAACAGCAAATGGATAGATTCTTTTATTTTTGTTTATTGCTTCTGCTTCTTGAAACTTTCCTCTAAACTTAGTTAAACCCTTATCTGTAGCAGATTCGTTTAAGTTTAAATAGAAACCTCCATTGTCGCAGGAGTCAACGAAAAGACTTAATTTTTCTTCCATTAAAAACTCCTATTCTATTAATCTTTTACCGTTCTTGGTCCTGCTTCTGTTGGGACATAAGGATTGTTCAAGGCTGGCCAAGTATCCTTAGATTGGAAGTTAGCCCAGTCGCTTTCTCCGTCATCCACAGCAGACTTTTCTTTCATCTTGAAATCGCCAGATGATGGAACGTAAGGATTTTTAAGATCAGGATAGACATCCTTTCCACCAATATTTCCCCACGAATTATTCTTCATGTCATCTGCGAGACCATTTTCATAGGATTCGCCATCCGACACAGGGGCACTATCTTTCCAATCTCCGTTATACTTAGAAGGAGTTGCATCTTTTTGCGTTGCGTTCCA
Organism: Neisseriaceae bacterium; assembly: GCA_003962895.1. Classification (GTDB taxonomy): domain Bacteria; phylum Pseudomonadota; class Gammaproteobacteria; order Burkholderiales; family UBA11063; genus Aquella. Next base: position 31,167 of record RXKI01000042.1, on the reverse strand, counting down.
CGCTGCTCTTGGATGATCTCCAGTAGCAGAAATGTGAACATCGTTTGAAACATCCCAATCGTTTGAAGAACCTTCAAGGTTTGCTTCCAAAATGCTTCTGATGTAATTTGCAATTGTTTCTACCAATTCCAAATCAACATCATTTTCACGATTTAGGATTGATGAACATTCATCCATGTAAGATTCTAATTCAATCTTGGTGAGTTCATCGCCGTTCACGGCAGCTAACTTGCGAATTTCGCCCAAAGTGTTTAACAAATCAGAGAATATCTGTAATTCTTTAGCTTCTGATTCGTCAAGTTTCTTGTAGAAAGAATCGGCAACATTCTTGAATTCAACATATGCGTCTTCACAAGTTTTACACTCTGCTGTCACATCATTAGCGACACCTGCCAAAGTGCTTATTTTCTTAACACGATCAGTAAATGCGTTGTGAGCAGTTCTTAGAATTGCTTCTGCCATGAAGTTGCAAGTTGCATCGTCATAGTTTTTAACGCTTCCAGATTCGAGGGCAATTGCAATCTGCTTTGCCAATTCGTTTTCTGTTACATAAAGTACATTTGGCCATTTGCTTACAATTGCTTCAAGAGTTTCTTCCAAAGCCACGCTATCGGAAATATTGTTATATCTCTTGAGGTCTGCCATAGCCTTAACAAAATTCTGATCTTCAGAAATTTTTGTTACTTTGTTTCTCAATACTTTGAATTCGGTGTCAAGTGTCTTCCAATCGAAAGAGAGAATTCTGTTTTCGTTTCTCTTCTGTTCAGTTGGGAAGGCAATCGCTGTTAAATTTCCATCATTGTCAAAACGAACCATAGATTCTTTAAGAATTGGTCCAAATTGCTTGTAATCTAAGTATCCGTAAACATTTTCACAAAGCGAGGACCATTCTCTCATGTGTCCTGGTTTTACTTTTCTTGCATAAACTCTAGCTCTTGGATTTGTTGATCCACCAAGTTTGTGAGATGCAACTGCTCTCTTGCTTGCAAGTTGTTTCTTCTGGCTTGAAGACATACGATTCATGGTCTTCATTCTGGCACGGATTCTTTTAGCAACTAATGATCTATTTTGTTTCTTGTGTCTCAAAGGAGAAGAAGCACCAGTTGGTTTTGAAACGCTAATTTTAAATGCTTCCCCAACTAAAAATTCTCTCTTGATCGAGGGAGAAGATAAATATTTTTCTAAACTTTGATTTGCTTTTACTTCGTTTCCTTCAAGTAAAGAATTTACCATTTCGGAAACATAGCTTCTTGTAACTTTCTTTTCTGTTTCTTCATCGATGACCAACTGTTCTACATTTTCGAGAACTAAGTTATCATCTTCAATTTTATAAATTGCGTGGATGAAAGTTCCGTCATCTGCCTGATAGGTTGCATCGTTTTCGCCAAAAGTAAACAATTTCAAGTTATCGAATCCTGTTGCTTGGGCGAGTACATCTTCGATTCCAATTAGTTCTGCTTGGGCATTGGTAAGTGACCCTTCTTCGATTTTTTTAAAGGCATCGAAGCTGATTAGTTTTCTTTTCATAATCAATTGACTCCCTGTGCTGTTGTTTCAAAATTATTATTTGATAAAACTATGTATTATCTTGTTCTCAAAAATTTTATGAAATGTTATATTAACAAAGTAATTATGTGAATTTTATATTTCGTTTTTCCCAAAAATTTTAGAGATAGTACATTATTTCTTTTACCATCTGATATATAGCTATGCACACAAACTTAAAAAATATAGGAAGATAATGATAAAATTTAATGATTATTTAAATTTACAGGAATTAGCAGCCTACCAAGTAGGTTCTGACCTCATGGGAAAGACATCTTTAGATGACTCTTCTCAAAAAGCAATTACTGTAGCTTTTCAAGCATTTGAAGCCATTATGGCACATCATAGTGCTGAGGCTTCTAGCTTTTTAAATAGAATGTCAATGATTATTCCTGAAGTTAAAAATATTATGCAAAATAGTGGCATAGAAAGTTTCAAAGACTCTGATTTTAAGGGAGATATGAAAAGAGCCGCTATAAAAGGAAGTAGATTTTTAGAAAAAGGGTTAGGAGATGTTACCCCTCAAGATGCCGCTAATGATGTCGTGGCAAAAAATATACCAGATACTCCAAGTGGTGACGGTTGGTGATAATTTCCAATTATTTTAAATTGAAACGCAACTAGATACTACTGTTGCGTTTCTTTTTGGAAAAAAGGAGTTTCATGGAAGAATTTTATGCGATTACTGTCTTTTTTAATCCCGCTGGATTTAAATCATTATTAAATAATTATTTTGTTTTTGCTGAACAACTTAAACGTCAAAATGTAAAATTAATTACAATTGAATGTGCTTTTAATGAAGGCGAATACTACATTCCTGAAGGGGAAAACGTATATCGATTAAAAAGTAATAGCGTTATGTGGCAAAAGGAAAGATTAATTAATTATGGAGTTAGTAAACTCCCGCCAGAATGCAAGTATTATGCTTGGATTGATTGCGATGTGATTTTTCATGATGAAAATTGGATGAATTTAGCTGTTGAAAAGCTACAAACCGCAGATGTAATCCAATTGTTTAAAAAAGTTTACTATATGCCACAAGGAATGGCAAAGTATGATGGAACTAAAGTTCCTTTCATGCAAAGCGTTGCTTGGCAATATAGAATTCACAAAAATTGGTTAGCAAGAAGAAAAAATGGAGATTTATCATTCTCTGTCCCAGGGTTTGCTTGGGCTTGTAGAAGAGAATTATTTGATAACATCAATGGAGAAAATGGAATTTATGACAAAAATATAATTGGTAGTGGAGACACTTTTCTTGTAGATTGTTTTTTAAATTCTTGGGATATACATGGTTTTTCAAGTAAATTCAATGATAATATGAAAGAAGACCTAATGAATTGGCGTTCTGGAATTCAAGCTAAGAACCCAGTTTTAGATTATATCCCAGTGGACATTTCTCACTTGTGGCATGGCAGTTTAAAAAATAGAAAATATATGGATCGTCATGATGTTATTTTGAAATATAACTATAATCCGAAAGAAGACATAAAGTTGGAAAACAATGTTTATGAATGGTCTTCTAACAAAGAAGATATGCATAATGACATAAGACAATACTTTTTTGATAGAAAAGAAGATGCTTAATCTATTTTTTAAACCAAAAAGTATTTGCCTTATTTAAAACATTTTCATCTAATTCAAATCCTGGCATGTTGCAAACAATGCAATCGTTTTTACAAAAAGGACACAAACAAGTTTGATCTTTATCTGTAAATTCTTTTATTAAAGACGATTCAAAAATTTTACAACAATTATAACAACCGACTTTATCAGAATTTTCTGCTAAACGTCGGTTTTTCATTGCTAGTTTAGGGAATTGAAAAATTCCAATCATAAATTTCCTATTCTATTGAAGAATAATCTATATCTTCTACGTCTTGCTCTGATTCGTAATTTTGTAATTCTAAATCATATTTTTTCAAATCTTCTGGACTAGGATCGGGAATATTCATTCCTTCTGGAGGAACTTGTGAAATTCCTTTCCCATCTGAATTTAGTGGAGCAGGTTCAGTTTGTCCTTGTCCATTTTCTTGAGGTTGAGGTTGTTGCTGATCTGGAGATTGTCCATCTAAAGGCGGCATCTCACTCGGACCTCCTGGTTCAGTTCCTAATTCTGGCTCTTGGTTTTCTTCTCCTGGAATTCCAATTCCCATCAAAGTTGGATTTTGAGCTAATACTTGTAACTTTAAGTTTTCTAGTTTTTGAAGTTTAAGTCTAGACAACATCTCTTCTGCTTCATCTTTTGTATATTTGAAGATTTGCGTGTAAATATCAAAATCTGACATCATCTCTGCACTTTTTAGAGTACCAGCATTTGAATATCTTGCTGCCAACACATCTGCTCTTGAAACCTCTCTATGTTCTGAGGGAGGTGTCATTTTTATTTTTAAATCTTGAAAAGATTCTTCAGGGAATCCTCTCATTTTAAGATGTCTCTCTGCGAGTTCTAATATTCCATCTTCAAAATGACCTTGAAGTCTTTCAATCATTCTTGCAAATCTACTATCCAAATAAGAAAGAGATACTCTAGCTGTGCTTGGGTCTTCGTTGTTTAGATAATTTTTAGGGAAGTTTAATGCTGTGAACAATTTATTTCTAAAATAAATTGCGTCATCGATTTCTCCTAAATGCTCCGCCCCAGGTAAAGTGTCAATTCTTGTTGCACTATTTGGTCTTGTTGGAACCCAATAATCCTCATCTTGTGCAGGAGGTGTCCATTTTTCTTCTACAGCATTTGCCCCAGAAGCTCTTGAGTTTGTAGTTTTTCTTTTTCTATATTGATCTTTTAATCTCTCCATGTAAGCCTCTGCTTTAAATGGAGGTAATTGTCCGACATCGATATAGAAAACTCTTCGCTCAGGTGCCCGAGTATTATGAACGCAAGTTCCATTGACAATAAAATTATGTTCTGGATTGCTCACAGTAATATCGTAAACATCTTCTTTTCCGATATATTTAACTGAATTTATATTTTCAAATTGAGGCAATGAACGTTCGCTAATTGTTACTGAATAAGATTTTGTAGGGGGCATGATTCTGCCTTTTACAATTTCGTGCCCACCTTTTCTTTGTCTTTCTTTAACCTGCCCAGAGCAAAGTCCAATAGAACTCCATAATTCTTTTATATCTTCTACAAGACCTTTATTGGAAAGTTCAATGGTAGAAAACCAAGTGCCATTTTCTGTGTATCTTTCGCAGCCATCTGCATCGGAAAAACCTTCTACGAAAGCCTTTCTAATTTCTTTAGAACAATTAAAAACCCAGTCTGGGACACGGCATGTATTGTGATTACCACCATATCCTAATTCTTTGAAAATTTTACAAGCTATACTTGAACAAACTACGTTTTTTCCATAGCCTTTTTTACTTCTTTTGTCTAATTGAAATGACACTTTTCCAAAATACATTTCTAAAAGGGAACGATATTTTTCATTCACAGCAGAATCTTCTCCTGTTGTGAAATTTAATTGATTTTTCCCAATATTTCCATCTCCATGCATAAAACCAAACAGTCTTGCAAAATCTTCGTCTACTATTTTTGGAACTGAAATTCTTTCTGAATTACATTCTCCTTTATTGATTACAATAAGTTCATCTGAATTTAAATCAAAATTGTTGCAAATTTTCAATGCAACATCTAGTGGAAGAGATTTTCCTTCTTGATACAAGAATTGTTTGGCTCTACAAGGATTTTCACAGCTTCTAAACAACTCAGACTTATTATATTTTTTTGTCTTAAATTCATTTCTCATTTTTTTGGAAATCTTCGCCCAAGGTTTTCCAAAAATTCTAGGAATTGTTTTTTCAATATTAGATTCATGAGGAATACATAGAAGTTTATCTGCTTTTACGTTAAGGTCTTTGATGTCAACATATTGTACAATTCCATTCCTATTAACTAAAATAGGATGTGTCTCAGTTCCTTTAATTTCTATATGTTTGCTGCGAACGCAATAAATTTCTTTTATTCCATTGCAAACTTGATTTTCTACATATGATTTTACAACACCTCTATCAGGGCATAATGTGTAAACGGAATCATTTTTTTCTATATCTTTGATATATTTCCACCCCTTGTCTGTTCTAACCCTTGCGTCTCCTGTTAAACACAAGCGATAAACGAGCATTGCATCTTCCATAAGACGTAAACTGTGAGCAGGACCACGAGCAGGTTCTATTAAAGATTGTCCATATGGATAAAAAGTTTGTCTATCGTCGCCTATCTTGATGTGAATCATTTGATTTGGATGAAATCTTATTACATTAGTTTGTTTCTCATCCACATTTCCAGGACTTTCAATTCCTGCAATAGCTGATTTTATATCAGGAGCGTCTTTTGCTTGTTGAAATTCAAGTAATCTTCCCTTTATTGTTTCTATTCTGAAGATTTGTTCTGGGGGTAAAGAAACCGCTCTATAGAATCCTTCTTTAGGATTATCTTCGTTTATTACCATTTCTAAAAACAAATCTCCACTTATGATTAAATTTTTAAACCATACAGGACCAGTTCTGTTAATATTAAACATTTTTCTGTGAAATAAAACAAATTCTAATTCTTCTTTTATTTCTCTGTTTTGTACGTTTATTTTTAGAATATTTCCATTTTCGTCTTTTTGACAATTGTGCATTATAACATTATCTGTTGCAAAACACTGATGCTTATCCACAGATAAGTCATAAACAGCCTGCACAGGTCCAGGCTCTATCCCAATTACTCTTCTTTTGTTTTCTTTTTTATATAAAACTTTAATTTCTTTGTGAGAGAAACCTTCTCTTTTGAACCAATTTTGAATTGTGTTCCAATCATGCCCCATTATTTTTTGAATTGTTCTTACAGCAACTCTACTTCCGATCATTCTTGAGGCTTTATTGCATTTTTCGTAATCTTCGTTTGTTTTCCCTGTTTTCCAATCATCTATAAATTGTCTTTCGTGTATCCATCCTTTGTGAAAAGAAAAGATTCTTGAATATTGACTGTGTTTTTGCTTTGTTAGGTAAAAATTAGCAGGGAGTCTATAAAAAGGCATTAATTCATCGTGATATTTTAATTTACCTGCTTCAATCCAAGTTCCATCGCTTTTTAAAATTCTGTGATCTTGAGTTACTGTGAATTTGGAACCATTATCGAGAATAATAGTCACAGTCTCAGCTTCTTTTACAAGTCTTGGATTATAAGCCCATCCTAGAGTATAATCATTTTTTTCAAAATCAAAACAATAAACTAGGAATCTTTCTTCTGCTTTTGTTTCTGCCAATTCTTTTATTGTAATAAAACCAAATGGGGTAGCGATATTAGTATCTCCAGCGATACATGCTTCATCTGCAATTCCTTGCATTGCCATTTCGATTTCAGGAACATTTCTTAATCTTTGATACTCTTTATATCTCATAGGACGAGAGGTTAAAGTTGTAGTATCTATAAACTCTGTTGTTTGGCGTAAATTAGCAGAGTTCCCACCTGCTCCCATTTCATAATTTAAAGCGTCAGGTTGCGTAATGCCAACTGGTTGAAATCTTTGAGTGTCTTTAACTCTTGATAATGGGTCAGGCTCTGAGGAGTAGGTGAAAAGTTTAAAAACATCGGACCAAATTGACATAGTGTTGTACTTTCTAATTTTCAATCATTCTAAATTAGTTATTAAAGCAATTGATTTTTCCATATAGGATATAGATTTATGAAAAAAATAGTTTTTTTATTCAGTCATGCCCATTCAGGATCAGATGCTTTATATAAATCTTTAGATAATACTTTTTTAATTCAAGGTTTTAGAGAAAAAAAAATAAATTATTTAAATTCTTCAAGTCTTATAGACCTGACCAGTTTACCTCATAAAAGAGATTTGAGGTCTGCTGTTTATATGGATGAGATATTAACTAATTATTCTTTTTATTTAAAAAAGGATTATAACAAGTGTAGCTTTATTTATTTAATCAGGGAGCCTAAAGAAACTTTATCTTTAATGATTAAAAAATCAGAAAAATCCCCAGAGTTTGCTGTTAGAGAATATTGCTTTAGATTGAGAAGAATATGTGAAATTGCAAGAAACACTCCTGGAGCATTATTTTTAACATTTAAAGATTTAGAGAAAGAAGATAATATAGTTTTAATTGAAAATTACTTAAACCTAAAAGAAGATTTAATCCTTACGGAAGAATTATTATCCCCTTGTAGAGCGGAAAAAATTTACATAAAAAAAGAATTACTGGAAAAAGCCCAGACTTCTTATGAAAAATACTTATTCTTTATAAGAAATCAAAATTTAATTTTTTTAAACAATTAATCGTCTTTGTCCTCTTCCCAATCTTCTTCGTCTTCCCAGTCGTCATCATCATCCCAATCATCTTCATCGTCATCGTCGTCTTCTTCGTCGTCATCATCCCAATCATCATCCCAATCGTCTTCTTCTTCGTCTTCATCGTCATCGTCTAAAATATCATCATCATCGTCGTCGTCCCAATCATCGTCATCATCATCCCAATCATCATCGTCTTCAAAATCGTCTTCGTCATCTTCTAAATCATCATCGTCAAATTCATCATCATCTTCTAAATCTTCATCATCCCAATCGTCTTCATCTTCGTCTTCATCGTCTTCTTCCCAATCGTCTTGGTTAGAATTTAATTCCCATTTAAATTCTTTCAAATCTTTTTCTAAAACATTTTCTGTTTCCTTTTCTTTATTTTTAATTTCAAGAAAATTATCATAATCTATTACGCTATGTAAGAAATTGATTTGATTTAACATTAAATTCTCCTTTTTTGGATGATTGTTCTATATAATACAGGAGCCACAATGAAAAACATAGCATTTTTTTTCTTTTTTTTAATTATTTCTGGTTGTGGGATCGCTCCTTTCGCATCCCCAGTTATAACTGGTGTGATTATGTGGAAAGAAGGCGAGGCTCAAAAGTATTATAACGAACAGCCAAAAACCATTTATAGAGCCACTAAAATGGCTTTGAAAGATTTAAAACTCACGATAAACTCTGATAAAAATTATCAAAATGGGCATCTTTTGTTTGCTGGAGACAAAGACAAGTTTAAAATATTTGTAAGAGAAGTTAAGCCTAACATAACAGAAGTTAAAATTAGAGTTAACTTCATGGGAGATAAACCATTCGCCGAATTGCTTTATAATAGCATAGACATCAATTCAAACACAGTTGAATTTAACGTTGACGGCAAGCCAGTTAGCAAACCTTCCTTGAAATAGATTGTCCTACTTTGTAGCTGGTTGTTCCTCCTATTTTAGTTTTTGTATAGCATCCTAATTTTGGAGGAATTGTTTTCTCTACGCTTTGGCAATCACAAGAACGAGGCTGGCAATTTTTTGAATGACAAGCTACACACCCAGCATTGTTTGCTGGTTTCCATTGTTTGCCATATTCAGGTGCGTTAGGATCGCATTCGTTTCTTCCGCAACTGCAAGAAATTTGTTTTCTAACTAATTTCTCATCTTTTATTTCAAACAAAGAATTATCTAAATTACCAACTAAATTTTTTGAATTTAAATAATCCAAACAAACAAAAGCAGCTTCAATTATTTCCGTGTCTTGAGATTGTACTATATCTTTTAAATTTGAATTTTCATCAAAGTGATAACAATATTGATTGGGAATTTCTATCTCTAGTTCAAATAATGGATTATAATTTAAAGAAACAATTTCTGCTATATCTTTGAATTTAATGGTTTTATTGGAATTGACTTTTAATATCTTTTCTTTACCAAATTCTTCTATTTCGAATGGTTCTTTTATTTCTTTTTTCAAATCTTCGATGGTTCTATTGTCTAGCATCTTAACAGAAGCAGTAATTATTTTTCTTTGAACAAATATGTCATTTAGTATTTCTTGATACTTTCCTCCATTTTTTCTGTCTATTTGCAAAATCATTTTTGCCATAGCAGAAAAAAATCTTACAGTGACAGGAACTGACATTGTAGCTTCAATTAAATAAGAAGTGCATACATCTCTTGATTTTTCTAATGCTTCTAAATCTGGGATTCCATTCTTTTTGTTTTCTTGATATATTTTTAAAATCATTTCATAAAAAGCGTTACTGAAAATTCTTCCAAAACTGTGACATTCGTTAATGACTTCATTGTCTGGTCCTTGGGTCGGAAGTTTCTCAGGAATTTTATATTCATAAACAATAGAAGAATCTCTTAAGCAGTTGGGTAACAAAGTTTCTTTATTATCTGAGAGATTGAAAACTCCAATACCCATTTCTGCTGCCATCCTTGAAATAATGTTAGATTTATTCAAATCTCCTTTTGTTTCTTCTAATGCAAATTGGATTAGCTCTTTATGTTGAAGATTTTCTAATATTGATGCTATATCTCCGAATGCTTCATGAAAAGCCCATACTTCAGACGCTTGAACTGACCATAAATCTGGTCTAATAATATCTAGAAATGCATGCCCGAATTCATGACATACCACAGACCTTGAATCGCAAGCAAATATTGTTTTAGGAACAGTTGAATCTTCGAAATAGAAAAATTTTAATGAACCACGATCATAAAAAGCATTGATGTCTTCTCCTGCTCTGGTAATTACTGTAAGAGTGTTTGTGGTTGCCCAACGTCTTATTTCTCTTGGAGTTTTTGAGATCAAATAATTTAAAATATTATCTATCATGCCTTTACAAGCAGATGCTTGTTGTTGTGGCGTTCCAAATTCAAACCCTCCTCCAAAATCTCCTATGGAGTTTATTTTTAGTTTTGTTTCTTTTGGGACTTCTACTTCTGTGAATAGAAAAGGAGTTGATGGATCATTTAGATATATTTTTGTTTTTTGAGTTTCTAAACTTAATGATTTCACTTCATTGTTTTTTATTTTTTTAAATATATTGAAAATCCATTTAAACATATATTCTCCTTATTTACTTAGTATATATTGTTTGAAAGGCTAAAAATGGATAGAGAGCAAATAATTAAAGAAGCAAGAACTTTAGAAGCTATTAAAAATGGCTATATGGGTCTTGATGGGAAACTATGTAGAATATTAAAGGTTTTTGGGACCGAAATAATAAGTCACGGTAGTTCCTGTTATGAAGTGGGAAATTGTCTTTATGATCCTTACGAAACTATTGAAGAAGACCAAATTCTAACAATGGACGAAGATGAATCTATTTTGGAAATAGGCAAGCATTTTGATGCCATTAAGTTTGGGATTAATTTAAATATAACATTAAATTTTTATTTAAGAGAAATATTGGTTGAATATAAAGGAAGACTTGTTTATAAAGAAGTTTCTGGCGAGTTAGAGTCTTATGTTCCATTTAAAGAATGGGAAGATGAAATAGAGAATTTATTTTTACAAGCAAAGAAGATAGAAAAGAAAAACAAACCATTAGAAAAAAAAGAAATGGAAGAATATTCAAAAGAAAAAAGAATGAAAATTTTAGATGATTTAAGAAATAAGTGGGGAATTTAAATTTGTTTATTTGATGGATACATATAATAGCTTCGTAAGCAAGGGAGAAAATTATGGAAGATAATCAAAATGTTGATAAATGGACCCTCGAAGATGGTCGAAAAGCCGAAAAAAGAGTTATAAATGTCCCAAGTTCAGAAGAAGGAGTCAGTGAAATCATAACTGAATTTCACGTTGAACCTCCTCGTCATTTGAATTTAGAAAAGAAAATAATCGAAAGAAAAAAACCTTTTGTTTTTGAACGTGTTATACAAGAAATTGATCCATCAACTGGAGAAGTTAAGGATCAAAAAATAGAGTCAGTCGAGCCAAAAGTTCAAATGCATTTTGTTGAACATATTGTCGCCGAACCAGAAGTTTCTGCTCAAAAAGCAGAAGAAGATTGCGATTGTCACGTTACAAGAGAAGAAATGGTTGATGCTATTATTTCTGCGATCAAGATTTCTAAAGAAGCAAAAAACCCAGTGGAAGAAAAAGTGGTAGCAAATCATTTTGATTCTAGTGGAATTAGCAGTTTGGGAATTGCTGAAGAGATAGAAAAAAGAATTAACTCTTCCACCTCAGACCCAGATTTTAAGTCTAATGTAGTTTTGGTTTTAATGACAATTCAAGTTTTAGCTTTGTTTTATATGGTCTTTTTCATGTAGGAATAAAATGAAAGGATTGCGATCCTTGATGTCAAAAGAATGGGCAGATTGTGTTTTTCACAATCTGCCCATTAGCATTGGGAAATGTGATCTTTCAATTCAATCTAAAGCAGAATTTTTTGAAAGAAAAGAAAAAATATCAATAAAATCTTTATACGAAATGTCTAAAAAGGATTATTTTTCAAATCCTTATGATTTTTTAAGGAGTAACTAAATCTCCGCTTTGCAAAGTATATGGAACTTGCGTAATTTTATCTGCATTTTTATTTGCACTTGTATAGCTATACTTTGTTAATCTTGCTAAATCCCCAGCCTTCGCTCCTGCTGGATATTCTATAATTTGAGTAATTCTATCACTTCCGTCTACTGTTTGTTTTTGAAATTTAAATATCTCTGCTCTACCACCCAATAATTCCCAATCGTCCAGAGCATTTGTGTAATCATACCCAGCTTCAGTGATAATAGCCTGATCGACAGCATCAGACGTATCGAGTTCAATTAATGTACATAAAGAATTTTCATCTTCGCTTCCAATTATATGTTTTGTATAGTAAGTTGGCATTTCTGCCACGCCTGCTCTACCATTAAAGTTTAATTTCTTTTCTGCACTTGAATTAGATATATAAAACTTTACACCTAAAGGGTCTATCGCTTTAATCAAAATACCCAAAGTATTTGTTTGTTTGTTTATTACTTTAACTTCTGCGGTTAAGCTATCAGAAAAATTAACATTTGCTCTTAATATATCTACCACTTCTTGGGCTGTAGTCGCTGATGCCGTAGCTCCAGCTACATTGATCGCTGTGCTGAAAAACTTTTTAAAATTGTGAGATTTTGCAATATTTATTGTCAAAGTATTATCGCTAGAAAGATCATATGGACCTGGAGTCCAAGATAAAGTTCCGTGGTTAGAATTCGTATTTGCTGGAACTCTAAAAGTAATATTATATTGACGATCTGCTAAGGGGAAAGTTCCTCTAAATTCTTCATTGAACAAATTTTGAAAAAATGGCATTTTGTCTCCTGTTTTTATTTATCTAGTGCGAATATTGCTAAAATCAAACGCCTGACTCAATAATGTTTATTAATGGCTTTCTTATTAAAGTTGATTTTTGTGGATTTTTTCTTCTCAAAGGATTATCTGCTCTTAAATTAATTCCTTTTGCTATTTTGCTTCTTGAATAAGTCTTGATTGGGGCTTTAGAAGCAACTCTTACCAAATTTCCATTTCTTAATTCATATCCTTGAATATGATCTTTATCTGATTGTGTGACAAGCACAGTCCTTCTTACAGGATGCGTGTGAGTCCCTTTATACCAGAATCTTGCCACAGGAAGATTTTTTTGAATTTCGTATTTCATTTTTTTTCCTTTTTCTTGACTTCTTTTATTAGTTCTTTTGCGTAACGAGCGTCGCTTAAAAGTTTGTTTGAAAATCTTATGTCAATCAATGGAACTTGGTATATTAAATTTTCTTTAACAATATCTGGAATTGTATTAGGATGCTGTTGCTCTTCTGGCATTTCTATCTCTGCAATTGCCATGTATGTTTGATTTTTGTGATCTTTGAAAAAATCTAATTCCCATCTTTCTTTTTTGTTTTTTAAAACATATCTTATTTTTTGTAATTTATTTAAAGCTATATTCCATAAGTCTTTAAAATCTCTTTCATCTATTTCTTGTTCTATTTCTACTGTTCTTCCATTAGTGTTTACTTTTAAAGTAAAATAATTTTTACACTTTTTGTTGTGCTTTTCTATTGATTTCCTTATTCTTACTGTTATTCCTCTTGTTGCAATTAGATATCCTTGATTTATGTCATATGATTCTTTAGATGTTTTTTTTATTCTTTTTTCACATCTTTTATCAATCACAAATTTTAATTCATTTTCTGTTGGCACTTAGTTCAAGCCTTTGACTAATTGCTTTAAATGGTCAACATCTTCTCTGCTGTTTTGGATTTGTTCTTCTAAAAATATTTCAAGCCACTTAGCATTGGGGTCAGTTATTTCATATTCTTCACGAATTTCTTTAATTCTTTGTGCGTAATTTGATACGACTTCTTCTTCTAACTTTATTGCGTGATTTATAATTTCAACAGGGTCTGTAAATTTAGGAAAAAAATTTGATTCATCCGTGGGCACACCCCCCAGCCCTACGATCATGTCAGAGAAAGCAGTGACGTGTTTCATCTCTCCAGCAGCTTCTTCTAAGAAAAGCTCTTTAAGTTCAGAACAATGAAGTCCAACTACAGCACTTGCATGATAAAGATAAAATCTTAAATGAGTCCATTCATTTCTTAAATCTGAGTTCAAAGTGGCAATTAAGCTGTCTAACATATTTTTCATTTTTTTCTCTTTGTGTTTTAAAAGTAAGACGCTTGATTCTAAACGTTCTTGATAAAAAACAAAAGAAAAATTTTATGTTTTTTGGTAAAAAAAAATTAAATTAATATATAAAATATATTAGAAGAGTTAAGAGGGAAATATTTTATGACTGATGAAAGAAAAGAATTCTTGAAGCAACATTATTTGGATGGAGGTTTTTTCAACAAAAAGTTGGGAAGATTTGAATATGACCCAAAATTCTTTAGCTTTGACAAATATGAACTTGAAATAGATTTTGAAGAATCTATGGAACAAGTAGAACTCTACAGTCCAAATAGACAAAGAGCAGAAATTGTAAAGTGTGCAAATAGTTTTTTTTATTTTTGCCACAAATATGTAAAAATTCTTCACCCGATGAGAGGATTGATTCCTTTTGTTCTTTTTAATTATCAAAGAACAGTTATAAAAAATTATGAAAAGAATAGATTTAATATCATTTCTAAATTCCGACAAGGGGGTATTACTACCGTTTCTTTGTTATGGGGTCTTTGGAAATGTATGTTTCAAAACGATCAGCAAATCATGTTGCTTTCTAAAACAGATCGTGAAGCAACGGATATTGGGCTGATAGTCGACAGAGCTTGTGAAAATTTACCTAGTTGGCTGCGTCCTATAAAAGACGCAAAATGGAACGATCACTTAAAAATGTTCACCGACACAGGTTCTGCATTAAAATTTTACTCGCCTGAAGCTGCTCGTGGTAAATCTGTTACATTCTTGATCCTTGACGAAGCAGCGTTTATTGTAGACATGGACAAGCATTGGAAAGCCATGTGGCCAATTTTGTCAACAGGGGGAAGTTGTGCCGTTATTTCGACGGTTAACGGTACTGGAAACTGGTATGAAGAAACATATCACAAAGCTCAAGAAAAAGGAAATAGATTTAATGTTATTGATTTGGATTATTGGGAACACCCAGATTATACCGAAGAATGGGCGGAAGAACAAAAATCTCAATTAGGGGAAAGAGGTTTTGCACAAGAAGTTTTGAGAGAATTTCTTGGCTCTGGAGAAACTTATTTTTCTAGAAATATAATTGTCAATCTTTCTGAAGAAACTAAACATAATATTCCAAGTAGAAAACTTTTTCCAAAATGGGCAAACACCATTGGTAGAGTTTCTCAAATAGAATCTGAACATTCTGAAAAAGGTGCTTTGTGGATATGGAAAGAGCCTAGAGAAGGAAGAGAATACATAATCGGTGCTGACGCTGCCGAAGGACAAGGAGAAAACAATGATAATTCTTGTTTTCAGGTCATAGATGTGAATTCTTTAGAACAAGTTGCTGAATTTTATTCAAATACAATAGTTCCACATGAATTTGCACAAGTCCTTAATCAAGTTGGCGTTTTTTACAATAACGCTCTCTTGGTTGTTGAAAACATGGGTCCAGGCGGTGCGGTAATTTCTAATTTACAACATACTCTTTTTTATGAAAATCTTTATTACGATTCTACTGGTAAAGCTATAAATCCAAAACCTGGAATTAAAATGGGCATGACAAATAGACCTCTTTACTTGGAAACACTTCAAAATAGACTTATAAACAAAACTGTGAGGATTAATTCTTTGAGATTTGTTTTAGAATTAGAAACTTTTCAATACAACAAAGTAAGAAAAAGAGCTGAGGCTCAAAAAGGAAAGCATGACGATGCAATTTTAGCTCTTTGCCTTGCTTTATACACAAGAGATACATTAAATAGAGATATTCCTCTAGGTTCAGACGGTCCTAAAGAAAATCTTACAATGCTCAATGCTCAAGTGTATGAGGAAATAAAAAGAGAATTATTGGAAGGAAAAGAAGATGATCTTCTTGCTCATGCAAATAGTATAGATTATTTAGCTAAAGATGATGAATACAATAATGAATTTTTGTCGAAATATAGAAAGAAAGATAAATTGCTCCGTGAGTTCGGATGGTAGTTTTCTTGGTTATTTATTTATCAACTTACTGTAATATATCGTGAATTGCTTTCAATTTGTTTAGGGGAAAAGAGTATCAATGTCTTTAAAAGATTACTTAAAAACAAAGTCGGAGAAACAAATTTTAATCTCCACACAGACTTTTTCAGAAAAATTAAAGGCAGATTTGTCTTCTTTGATTTTAAAACCTAGTTCTGAAATTTTAGAAGTTAAAAAAAATTCAATAAATTTATTTGAGGCTTCTTCTTTTTTAAAAAGAATTAAATTTCCATTAATTATAGAATTTGAAATTGCAGTAAAATCTTTGAATCCAAAGAAAATGAAAAAAGTAAGGCAATTCTTTTCATCTTGGGCGAGAAATAAAAA
Source organism: Neisseriaceae bacterium (assembly GCA_003962895.1). Classification (GTDB taxonomy): domain Bacteria; phylum Pseudomonadota; class Gammaproteobacteria; order Burkholderiales; family UBA11063; genus Aquella. Next base: position 14,860 of record RXKI01000042.1, on the reverse strand, counting down.
CATCAATAAAAAAGAATATTTTAAATTAGAATCTTTAATGATTCAATATGAAATGAATCTTTATAGAGATGAAATCGTTCCAGAACAGATAGACCTTGCTTTACAATCTTTTCTTAAAGAGTCTGAATTAACTTTACTCAAATTTAAAAACAAACTTTCAGAATGCATTGAAAAGTTTAATTTTGAAAGGCATTCTGTTAGAATAGATGCTTTAGAATCAGATGATTTTGCTTTAAATGAAGTTAATGTTTCAATCGGAGAATTTTTAGAATTCACAGTAGACTTGAGAACTTCAAAATATTTAATCAAAAATGTTTCAAGGAATGAGATTTCTTCTAAATTGCATGAAAAAATAGATTTTTTCTTGGAAGAGATTTCATCTAATAATACAACAAAGTTTTTGACTCTTTATTTTGAATCAGATGAGGATGATTTTCTTCTAAATAAAAAGAAAGAATTGTCACTTGGATTTAAAACCTGCATTCCAAATTACTTTGATTTTTCTACTACCCCAAAAGAAGGAAATAATATTTGGAAGATAAAAACAGAATCCAAATATTTGATTGAAAACAATTCTGGATTTATTTCAATAGAAGATTTGCCTATAACATGGATTGAAAAGAATGAAAAATAATTCAAAAGAAATAAAAGACTTGCTTAAAAAGGTTTTGTCAAACATGCCTTCTGATTTTTCTTTCAATGATGTCAAATATCATGTTAAATTAGCTTTATCTAAAATAGAAAAAATAGAAAAATCTAGAGAAAACAGAGAAAAATCTTTGCAAGATAGAAAAAACAAAGTAAAGAAAAAATTATATGGGTCAATGGATGTTTTGTCATCTATTGATGAAATGATAGAAGCAGAGCAATTAAAATTGAAGAACCTTCAAGATAAAAGCAATTTTAGTCAAGAAGATAAAAAAGATGAAGATGATGGGGAGTTTCAATACTTAGGATAAAAAAATGAAAAAATGGCATGGTCTAATGAAAATTGTAGAAGCAGAACAAATCCGAGATGGAAAAGTTCTGTGGAGAGAAGAAAACATAAGAAATACGTTTCATGCTGGGGGCGAATTATTTCTTTTGTCTTGTGGATTTGACAATGATGGATCATATCCTCCTGAACAATATTATATCGGGTTAGACAACAGAACTACTGTAACAGTAGAAGATTTAATGTCTGATTTGGTAGATGAGCCTGTAGGAAATGGATATGTAAGACAATCTGTTAGCTCAAATGGAGGTTTTACAATAGATTTATTAAATAATGTCTATGTAGCGACTAGCCAAATCTTGACATTCTCCGCCTCAGTAGAAACTGGTTATGGTCCTGTAGCAACTATGTTTATTACAAACAAAAGCGATGACACTGGAATTTTACTTGCTACTGCAACTTTTTCTAATCCATTTTCTTTTAATGCTGGTGATATTTTTAACACTAGAATTCATCTTTCTCTACAAGATGGTGGAGTCTAAAGCCAAATGTCGCTAAATTTTAAAACATCGCTACTGGTTCCATATGGACCACTATGATCTATTGCTCTTTTATTTTTCATTATATAATGATGTAACATTATTGCATTTTTTTCAACTAAGAATTCGTTCCAATCGTTATAGCCAGCAGGAGGAACCACAAACATAATCTTCTCTTCATTTCCTCTTGATTTGGCTAATGCTCCTAAATTAGTTAATATAGAAGTCATTTTCTCACTACCAGCCTTTCCAGCTTTATCTCTATCTAAGCACAAAACTACTTTATAATCTGCCAACAAAAGAGCTTGTTTTTCTCCCATATTTTTCCCACCGCAAGCAACAGCATTGAATTCTGCTTGCTTTAAAGTCATAGCATTGAACTCACCCTCGCAGATATAAACAGTTTCTCCTTTTGCTGGCCATTTTCCTGCCATATATACCACATCTTCTTTCCCAACTCCTATCTCTTTGGGAGGTCCAAGATACTTACATTTTGATTTGCCAAGATGTCTGCCATTCCAATAAATAAGTTTTCCGTTTTTGTCATAATAAGGAATTATAATTCTTGCTTTATATTTGCCATCATTACAAATGTATAGCCCATCAATTGGTATCTTTCTTCCAGCCAAATATTCTTCACATTTTCTTCTCCACCAATTCTCTTTTGGAAGATCAGAGATTAAATAGCAATTTTCTGGCAATGTAAATAAAGGCTTTTCTTTTATTTCTTCTGGAAATAACTCTTTTTCACTCTTTTCGAGTAGCTCTTCTAATTGTTTTTCTAATTCATAAATTGAAGTTCTTCCGTCTAATGCTTCTAAAGCATCATTTCTGTCGCAAGAATCTACAATTTGAACAAGTTTTACCAAACTTCCTTTTTTATCTGTTTTAAAACAATGGAAAACTCCAAACTTTCTTTTCTTTTTGCCACCTGAAGGGTTACACCACATCTTGAATGATGTGTCGTTTTTATCAAAAATAGAATTTATGCATATTTCTTTTGATTTTATTTGTACGTTGTCTTGCCCAAATCTAGAAATTGCCCATTTTTTAAATTTATCAAAATTTATTGACATTATTTCTTCCTTTTTTATTTATTGGAGCTATCATCAATGATAGCAAAATTTTAGAAAGATTCAAATGTTAATCGAACATATTTCCGTATCTAGAAGTCAAACTTGGCAAACATGTGAACAACAATATAAGTATAAATATCATTTAAAAGTTCCTGTTAAAATTGAAAAGGATTATTTTACTTATGGAAAAGTAATTCATAAGATAGCAGAAGAATATGTAAGAAATAAAGGCGAAAGAGATGTCAACGACATTACAAAAGATATTTTAACAGGTGTCATTCCTTATGAATATAATAAAATAAAACCAATTTTATCTCAAGAACACAGCAAAAAACTTCCAAATCATGTTAGACAAGTTAAAAATTTAAGTGATAAGATAGGATACTCAGGAGAAATTGAATGGAAGTTTCATTATGATTTATGTCCTCCAAAACAACAATACATAACTGGTTTTATTGATAGGCTTATAATAAAAGGAGATAAATATTTTATCTTAGATTACAAAACAACTAAAAAAGGGATTTTTAGAAAAACAAAAAATACAATAAAAGATGACTTACAATTAAAAGTTTATGCAAGAGTTGTCCAAAAACATTTTGGAGCAAAAGCTGAAAACATTCACACAGCTTTATATTTCTTTGAAGGGGCAGAATTGATTTCTACTAAATTTTCTGAAGAAGATTTAGTTAAAGCAGAAGAAGAACTTCACAACATTTATGAAAACATCGAAAACACGCATCCTGATAATGCCCAAGGGAATGTCACAGATGCATGTTATCGATGTGATTACAAAAACATATGTCCTTTTTTTAATTTAGTTTGATGGAGAAAAGATATAATTTTCTTCATATGATTTTTGAGAATTGTTTCTGTCTATTATTTTTAAAGAACTTAATTTTTTTATGTTAAGTAAAAATTTATAATCTTTTTGCTTTTCCCAAAAATTGTGAATTATTTCTAGAGAAGTGAAAAGCCCTTCTCCACTTCCATCTTCGTGACTTGTTCCCCAACAAGTACCGATATAAAATTTTTCATCAAATAAACCACCACCAGAACGTCCAGGTCTAGGGCTGTTTTCTTGTGTAATTAAATCTTTATAATCATTTTTATACATATAGATTACTTTATAACGAGCCACCTCTGATCCTGCATCGCAACCAAGAGAATTATATTCTTTTCCTTTTTTGAGTTCATAGTCAATAGGGGCAATTGGCATGTATTTAGGAACCCAGTCTGGAGAAAATGTAAGAAGAGAAGTGTCTTGTCCTCTTACATTACTATAAAATATAACTTTTGCTGGATACTTTTTTGGAGATTCCAGCTTTTTGTCATTTTGGTAAAAAGCTATAACAGAACAATCCATTTCTTTGCACTTTCCAACAGGAAAAACGCCAGAGTTCCAAAGATGACCACATGAAGCTACATAAGCTAATTTCTTATTGGCATCGTAATAAATAATTGTCCCAGAGCCAGTGCCGTAACTCCCGTCTTGGTTTGCACATACTATTTTTAAAGACACAGAAAGATATTTGATATAATCTTTTGATCTTTCCGCATTGGGAAAAGAACAATTTAAATCTTTTGATAACTCAAAATCATTAGCTTGAATTATACTACAAAAAAAACTAAAATATACTAAAACAAAACTTAATGTTTTGAACATGCTACTCCTTTAGCACAAACCCGATCCTTCTTAATTATATATTCAAAAGGCAATTAAAAATGGCAACGCTTACAATAGAACACTCTGTATATCTTACCAAAGAGCAAAGATATAGTTTAAACAATGGAGAAAAGATAACTGTAGAAGGATTCTCTGTCCCTGTAGTTTTTTCAAGAGGAAATACGTCAGAGCCAGCAAAAGAGGTTTTTTGTAAATATATTTTGTCAAATGAAGGAGAAGAAAAAGAGATAAAAAGAATTGAAGAAGGCTATGAAATAAATTTACAACAAAAAGCAGAAGCATTGCCAGGATCGGAAATTCTCCTAGATGAAGAAGATGGCGGAAAAGGAAAATTTATTTTTAGCCAATTGCAAAAAGTTAGTTACAAAGGCAACTCCTTTAATATAATTCATTTTGTTGAATTAAAAAAAATAGAAACTCTTCTGGAATCTTTGACATGAAACTAACCACAATAAAAAAACTTCAACAACTAACAAACAAAGTTTGTTCTGTTTTGACAACCTCTGTAGCAAAGGGGAATTTCACAGACAATCAATTTGCTGATTTTTTTGTTGGCATTGTAGATGAAATTAATGAAGATGGAGTTTGGCTTCGTCATCCTATGACTAATTGTTTAAGTTTCTTTTCAATTAATCATGTCGTTGCTGTATTAGAAGAGCAGGTTATAGATCAAAAAGATGAGAAGTATGAAGAAATTCTCACGGAAGTAAAAAAAGCCCCACCAGAACAACAAGTAAACATTATTCCAGTGGATATTCAAAATAAAAATAATTCTCCATATATCGATCCCGATATAATGGAGAATTTATCAAATCAAGCTAAAGAGATTAGACAAAAAATGATAAGAAAATAATTATTTTAAATATTTTCTTCTAAACAATTCTTTGGTATCTTTTAACGTCCATTCTGGCAACTCTTCTAGATCGCCTTCCGAATCATCGTTTTCCAGCTTCTTCATATGAAGAATTGCTGATTTTAATTTTTCTAAATCTTTTACTGTTTCTGCTTCTTCGACTTTTGTAAAATATTTTTTAAATACTTTTGGAGAACCACCCTTTAAAGCCTCTTCTGCTTCTTGTCTAGCTGTTTCAATATCTTTTTCTGGTTCCTCTTTCCCAGTCCCAGTCCCAGACTTTTCATCAGGGATTGGAGAAATATGTGGAACGTGCGGCTCTTCCATGTCTTTAGGTTCTTCTTGACTGTCTTTCAACCAAGAAGGAACTTCGACTTTCTTCTTTGGTCTTCCTCTCCCTCTTTTTGGAGTCAAAGTTTCTGTAGAAGGGGCTACTTTAGTAGCTTCTTCTTTATTTTTCTTTCTATCCTCTTTTGTAGCAGTTAAAGAGGGAGCTATAGTAGGAGTTGTAGGTTCAATTGAATCTGGCGGATTGAATGGCTGAGTAGCAGCACTATCTCTTGGCTCTTTTGCCATATTTTGTTTGATAATTTCTACTCTATTTCTCAAATCCTGTTCGTCTTTAATTGGAGGTCCGAAATTTTCTTCTCCTTCAATTCTTTTGTTTCTAATTAAAGAATTCCAAATTGCTGCATTTTTCTTAGTGCAGTGCTTTTCTGGGTTAAAATCTGGCGTACTAGCTAATTTCCTGTTAGCAGCTAATTCTTCTTTGTCTAAAAATCTTTGATTAAAGCTCATAGGTCCATCTAATTTTTGGGAACGAATAATTTCAATTCTTGGGTCTCCAATTCTCAAAATATAAGGCAATTTTGTAATTGGAGTCCCTTTTGTAAATTTAAAACAATCCCCTCCAATATTATTGCCTGTTCCGCCTCCATATTTGTTCCATTTTTCTATATGAGAAGCATTAAGGTTTTCCCAAGCCAACCCAGATGTTGGAGGATTTGTGTAAAAATCAACTTTTTGTTGTTGAGAAGACACTTGAGAAGGTTCTTCTTTCTTTTCTGGAACTTTTTCTTCTGGAGCTTCTTTAGCTGGCTGTGTTGTTGCCTGTGCCAAATTAGACTCAGGTGGAAGATGTTTGTGTCTTTGATAGATTTCAGGCTCTATTTCGCTCTCTGGAGAGCTTTTAGAGCCTGCTACTGTTTGTTTTAAAGGTTCCGCAGCTACTGGGCTTGGATTTTTGGGTCTAGAATCAGCCGCAACAGGTGCTATAGTTGCATTTCCTGAATTGCTTATTTCAGGCTTGCTTACAAGTGCTGTGTGTAAATCTTGTTTTAATTTTGCAGCAGCACTTTTAATTAATTGGAATATTCTTAAATTTTCTACATCTTCATTGATTTGATGTTCTAAAATATCGCAAGTTTCTTTTAGATTTTTGTATTGTTCTAAAGAAAAAGATTCTCTTTGTCCAAGGTTGTCTCCAAACTTGTTTACCCATTTATAAGGATTGGATTCTCCGTCTCTTCCGTGCCAAAGATTAGACACAGTTCCTTTGAATCTATCCCAAAGACCTCTTTTTGCCCCAGAACCCGAGCCAGAACTTGATTTCAAAAGCAAGCTGATTAATTCTTGAGTCCAAGAATCTACGATAGCATTTATTTTAGCTACTATTTCTTGCTCTTTTTGATTGTCTACTTGAGCAGGAATGTTTTCGTTTTCTACGATTCCTCTAAAATTCTTAAAACTACGCATATTTTTCTCCTTGCTTTTATATATGTCTCATCAAGAGTGATCGTAAACATATTCTCCAATTTTTTTCAAAGACATTAAGCAAGAATCAAATCTATGAAAATCGCTAGAAATGTACTCAAAAGCGATTGCATCAAATCGGTCGTTTTCTGTGGGAGAAGTTTCAAAATAAATTGACTTTCCTTTTCTTCCAATTAATTTATATTTATGCATTAAAACATATGCTGCACAACCTAAGTCTGTTACAAATCTCTGGTTTCTAGCTTCAAATTGATATTCTCCTACTTTTTTCAAAGACATGATGCAAGCGTCAAATCTATGAAATTCACTAGATAAATAATCTAATGTTAATTGTTCAAATTTTTCTGCTGTGTTTTTGTCATTTAATTCAAAATAGATTTCTCTACCTTTTCTTCCAATAACCTTGAAGCTATGCATTAAAATATAAGCAGCACAGCCTAAATCGCTTACGCTTTTTTGTTTTTTCATTCTAATTCTTTCTAATTCTATTCATTTTAAGAAGCAGCAGCAGCTTCTGCTGCTATTAAGCAGCCTCTAGCTACGCTTCTTAATGCATCATTCGGCTTGATGATTTCCCCAATTTTAATAGGTAAATCTGCTTTTTTAACTTCTTCTTTAAACAATGTTGCAAATCCATAAGGAGAGGAAGTCCCGCCAGCAATTACGATGTCAACTGGGGCGTCTGTTCTGACTGTTTTTGTAACCTCTGAAAATCCTTTTTTAATTCCAGCAACAGTATGCTCTATCATCAATCTATATTGAGTATGAATTGCTCTTTCAACCAATGTTGTTGGAGGTTTAGAAAGATCGACTTTCATTTTTTCTTTATTAATGAAAGCAATGTTTTCTCCAGTCGCTCTTGCAGCTTGTTTATCAATCCAGTCTCCTGAGTTAACAATAGAGAAGGAAAAGATTGGATTGCCATACATTGCATAGCAAATATTTACCATTCCCGCTCCGCAATTGTGAATTGTAAGATTTGGACCGCTAAAACTGTGGTCTTCTTCTACTTGCAAATCATAAACAATTCCTTCGTAATCGTCGTTTTCTATTTTTTGAACCCTTCCACAGCACATATTATCTGATATAAACATTCTTTCTGCAAATTTACTATTGTCGCAGCACATTTCAGATATCAATTGAGACACAGATTGAAAAGTTGTTTTCGATCCACTACTTACTTTCCAAAATTGCTTTTTCCCCTCAATAACTCTTCCGTCTTTTAATTTATGCAACCTTGGTTCAGAGTAAGAAATTGAAGCTGCGATTCCTAATCTAGAAAATAATTGTTTGGACAAAATCACTAAAGAAGTGCTTGTGTTTTCAAAACACAAGTGTTCTTTGCCTATTGTCCCGTCTCCTCTAATTAACCCTGCAAGCAAATTCAAACAATCTCCTTTTGTCAAACGAGATAAAGACCAAGGCAATGACTTTTGTTTTCCTTCGTTTGTTTCTATATAAAATTTTTCAAAATAATTTTTCATTCCTTTGCTAAAGCATTTAATGCGAGTGCAGTTTTCTCCATGAGTGGTCAAAGTTGATTCTTTGCCAAAATTTTTCTTTAAAATTTCCTGAACGTCTGAAATATTTTCTTTTTCGGTCGATTGAAAGTCAAAATTCAAACAATTTTCATGATGATTTAAACTTCCGTCTGCAAGGAAATAGCCAATTAATCTCCAAACGTCCGCACTTATTTCAACTCTTTTCTTTGTGTATTCTTTATAACAAGTTGTTCTTTCACAAATTGTCATTGCAAGAGTTTTTCCATCTAAATCTTGTTTTTCGATTGGTTCTCCTACAACATCTCCCTCTTCGACTTCTTCACAACCAATCCATTGCCATTTATTGTTTCTAAGAACATATAATTCATGGTTATCTACGAATTTATAGTTTTCAGTGTCATTGGTGTAACCAGTTATTTGCAATTTAGTCTGCATTCCTTTGAAATTTTTTGTAATTACATTATTTACTGGACGCCATCTTCCTTTATGGGTTAAAACTAAATCTCCTATTTTAACATCTTCAATGTTTTTAATTCCTTCTTTTGTATAAATTTTAGTTCCAGGACAAAGACATGAAATCCCGATCCCCGTAAAAGCCTTATTTGCTAGTTCTGCATAAACCAATGCTAAGGCTTCGTTTATGGGATGTGCTTCTACTTTAAATCCATTTGAGCTTTCATATGCTTTGAAAATAGCATCTAAAATTCTTTGATGATAGTCTGCATCTGTATCTTCATTTATAGCATTTGCAGGAACGCTGTAGTAAAGAATTTCTCCATTTTTCTTTACAGAGTTTTCAATAAGACTATGAATCATTGTACTCATGATTTCAAAAGCACTTTTTTCTTTTGGATTGACGCATCCATGAATCATGGGTCTTTTAAGTTCAAGCTGGCTTATCGTATACGCCATGTTTACAGCAGATTCTCCTAATACATAAGCCATATCTTTCTTTTCGATTAATGGAACATTTGTACTTTTCATGATGTTAAACATGAATTTATTTTCAAGAGGCAGTTCTATAAACGCATTGATTTCTCTTTGGTAATCAAATTCACCTTGTTCATCTTTTTTTTCTTTTCTACTGCAACAAACTAAGTTGTAAGTTCCTGCGTCAAATCCAATAGCCATAATTATTCCTTTTTGCCAAATTTTATTTTGTTTTTATTTTCAAAGTTAGGAATTTCCCAATTTGGAATTTCCTCTATATGTTTCTTTTCCGCTGCCTTTTCTTCAGTTTTAAGCTCCCTTACGGAAGCAGAAATCCCTTCACTGTTTAAGTTTATGTTTAACTCTAAAACAATGGTAACTTGGACTTCGCCATCTTGCGTAAGAACGGTAACTTGCCCTGGTTTTATTAGTCTTGGCATATATTAGTTATAGTTATTCTTTAGTTTTTTTCCAAATTACTTGAATTTTTTAACAATCTTTTCACTCCATTTTCAATCATTTCTTTTGTTATTTCTGTTAAACATGGTTTTAAACGATCATTGCTCTTTTTGCAATTTTCATAGTTAAAGCAAGGACCGCAATCCCAATTCCCATCTTTTCTATGCAATTGAATGTATTTTGCATTGGGATAATATTTTCCACATGCGTAACCATCTGCCCAAGTGAATATCCCTAAAACATCTTTGCCCAATCCTCCCGCCATGTGGAATGCCGCTGAATCTACTGAAATCACATAATCAGCGGCATCTATGTAACACATCCATTCTTTTACCGATGTGTTTATTATTTCTATATTATGTTTTTTTAATTCGGGAATTTCTCTACTATGAATTGCTACTAAATTATATTCTTTTGTGCATTCTACGATTGCATCAATTTGATGTTGTAATAAACTTTTTGTTATCATTGCTGATTTAGGAGCAAAAATTATTGTTTTTTTATTTTCTTTAGTTATCTTTTTTTTACATTGTTCTCTTAATTTTTCATCTAAATTAAATTTCATATTATGATTTTTTAGTTTTACACCACAGAATTTAGCCCAAATATCAGCTCTATTTTCTTCACAAGGAGCGTTATTTGATTCATAGTTGTGAGTAACAGTCACGCAAGTATTATAATGAACTAAATAATCTTCAACTTGAACATCTTTTGAGCTTATTACGTCTTTTAAATCTGGGTGATCTTTCGCAGCATCTATATAAGCCTCTGGGCAAGCGAAAATAAAATCTGCTTCTGGTATTGTTTTTTTTAAATCTTCAAATATCATTCTTTGAGAAATAACATCTCCAAGACCTCCTAATTTATTCCAAATTAGTATTTTATTTCTTTTTTCATAGAATTCTCTTAAAGTTAATTCTTTTTGTTTTTCTTTTTTTATAAGCCTAGCCATGAAATATTAAAGTTAAAAAATAAAAAAACGCCCTCTTTCAAGGGCGTTTTGCTTAAAGATTTTATGTCTTTAAGGGGGTTGTTTAGCTATTCGAAACAGACTTAACAGAAGCAATAACTTGAACAGTTACTTCTGCTCCACCCGAAGTGGTGTTTGCGAATTCCAACTTGGTGATCTGAAGATCGCCGTTGTTGAAAACCTGAGTATCTCCACCAGCAAGGTCGAAGATCGCACTTGCACTGCCGTTCAATTTAACCTTACAAGCCGTGTTGCCTTGGTTGGTGATTTGAACGAAGTTTGCTGAAGCACCGTGATCGGTGAGGATGTCTGCAATGTTTTCTTCTGCGGTGTAGGTTGTTCCATGAACCAAAGTCAAGTCGTAAACGACTGGGAAAGTGTTTTCGCTGTCAACGTCGCTATAAACCGATCCATCGTCGGTAACAACTTCAATGAAAGCATCTGCTAATGAAACCTGTGGATAAGCAAAACGCTTCCAATAGTTCGAATCGGTGAAAGTTTCACCGTCTGCCAATTTACGGTGCGTACGCTTTGGACCAGCAACATAAATTGTTCTCTGAATAGAAGTCGTCATTGGGGCACCAGTTGTTGGGTCGATATCCAATCTTCCCTGTGCTGTGTTATTTAATTTTACTCTGAATACGCTCATTGTATGAACCTCCAAAAAATTTTCTTTGATCTATAAAACTTCTATGTAGTTATTCTTTTGAGCTTCTTATATTAAAATTCTCTAATGTTCTTTGGAAATATTTTATCTTATTTACAATATATCCAGAATATCGGGGGATTCGAACATCTTTTTAAATAAATTTGTACCAACCCCAGATGGGATTAATGTTATTTTTTTATTTTTATTTACTGATGAAAATAATTCTTCGTTTTCAACGCTGACAATCCAATTGAATTTTTCTGTTGGCTTGTCTATTTCTACGTGTATTCCTCTATTACTTAAATATGATTGTATTTTTTTTATTTGTTCTTCATTTAGGTTTTTTGTTGGGAAGTGTCCGTTTGTTAAAACAACGCATTCTTTGAATTTTTCTTGATTTGTTTTTATTTTTAAATAAGGGATTTTTGATTCATCCATTAATTTTTCAATTGGGTGATTTATAGTGTCACAATTTATTTCTTTTATAAAAGCAAAAGTTTCTTTTTGAGATTCAAATTGTTCTTTTGTTAAAATTCTTTCTTTTTTATCAAATAAATGAATTGCGTCGCTATTACAAGCTATATGAACTACAATTCCTTTTAATTCAGTCTCGATTGATTCAAGAAGTAGATTTAATTGAACTAAATACTCTTTGCTGTAGCCGAAATAACATAGACAGCATCTGTCTTTTATTTTAGCGTAAAAAGGAAGCGAAACTTTCATGACAAATCCAAAAAATGAAGAAGACGCAGAAAATGGAACTAATGCTATTATAGAATTTGTATCTGATTTTGGAGACCCAAAAGACATTTATAATCAAATTATAATAGAAGAAGTTTTAAAAATACTTATGGGAGTTAAAGAAAATGAAGAATAACAATTCTGATCTTTACATTTATTTGGCTAGAAGAGACAAATCAGGAGTTAGAATAATTGCCAAGCTAAAAGGACAAGAACAACTACCAATTAGAATTTCAATTCAAGATTTAGCTAATTTCCAATTGCCAATAGCTTGGTATAATACAATTTCTCAAATTCTATATGATAATAGAATGCTATGGGAACCTTTTATACAATCTGTAGATACTTTTGATAATTTTAGAAACAATATGAAAACAAGGGGATATTCTAATATCCCCTTGAGTAGTCAACCTGAATTTACTATTTCTACAATTCAAACTCAACATGTTAATTTAAGCTCTTTGCCAAGATTAACTACAATGATAAGAAAGAATTAAGATTTTTTTACATACATTTTATGAATTGTAAATGATCCACTAGAAACCTCTATTAAGAAATTGTTTCCATCTATGTCAGAGATAGTGCCTCCTTCTTGACGGAATTCTTTTGCTAATAGTTCTTCTTCACCTTCTTCTGGGTCTAAAATTTTGATTCTTGAAATCAATTTTTTAAAATTAATTTTAGATTCAACTTTCATCCCTAAAAGTTCTTGTGTGTCGTCGCCATCTTCTTCTTGGTCTTTGATCCATCTTTTGAAGTTGTTTACGTTGAATTCACTAAACATTTCCAATTTGTTTTTTCCATTCCCTTGTTTGTTCATGTTCCTTCTTCCCAAAAAAAGTGGATTTGTTCTTCTTGTATATATGAAGCATTTTCATATATTGCTCCACTAGAGAAATCTCCTAAAGAAATATTTGAATAAGGTTGGCTTTTAAACCAATATAAATTTGCATCAATTATTCCATGTGCTGTTTCTTGTTGTGGGTATTCCCATAGCCCATTGTGCAGTTTTTTTGCTCCTTGCCTTTCATCTTGAAAAGAATCATCACAGCAGAAAAGCATAAGTTTTTCCGCTCCAAATCTATATGCCAAACCAATAGCAGCACAGATTGGATTTCTATAATCATCTATTTGCCAAGAAACTTCTCTTTCTCCCAAAGACGAATAACTACTCTCATTTACTGGGTAATATCTAAATTTAGTTCCTCTATAATTTTCTAAAAATAAAGCATTTGTTCTTATAGAAGCAATACATTTTGGATTCGTTTTGTTTCTTGGAAGATATTTCAAACATTGTTCATATGGATTATTTACAACATAGTAGTTTATGCTTTTTGGATTTTTCCATTTAACCAAAGCTCCATTAACGCCGATAACAGTTACGTCTTTTGGAAGATTTTTCAACAAATGCTGCTTATTTTCAAAATCATAACCATCGGAAACGATGATTATATTTTTGTGATAGATCGGTTCGGAATCTATCCAAGTATATTTTTTTAAATTATTTTGTACTTCATTTTTTAAAAAAGTAAAATGATCTTTTTGAGAAATCGTATCATTTATGTCTATAAAAGGGACTGAATGTTTAGTAAAATTTCTTACCCATTTATTCTGGTTTGTTAAAAGATATTGATTCCCGTTAGGATTCTTTTTTATTCTCATAGTTAACTTTTACATGGAACAATAGAAACACACTGGGCAGTTCCATCTTCACCTGTTAATCTTGATATATCAAGATTAATTTTAAGATCAATTGGTGCCCCTTTATAAACGAGTTCCATTTCTGGCATTTTATCTGGCATAACAAGTTTTATTTCAGATGGTCCTACTAATTCTATTGTTTTCGGAACACCAGTAACCTGAATTAAAGAAGGGATGCTAGACGCATCTAATTTAATATCTGGCAATTTATCTGGGATTTCTAATTTAATTGACTGTGGACCGTTCCAATTAACTTCTATCGCCTTGGGAAGCGAATCAGTTTTAAGCTCGATGTAATCGGGAAGCTCAGACTTTAATGTGATTTCGCTTGGAATGTTAAAATCAGGAGCAATAATTCTAAAATTAGGAAGTTCTGGAACTTCTATTCTAATCATTGCTGGAATGTCATGAACAACAGTGATGTCAGGTATTTCTGGCATTTTTACTGTTATTTCCGAAGGTATTCCTAAACCTCCCATTCTAACTTCAACAGGCTCTATTTCTTCAAAAGGGTTTGAAGAGAAATCTGCTGAACTTCTAAGGGCACCCCCGCCAGTTCCACAAGAAACATTGACTGTACATGTTACTGAAGGTGCGTTCCCCCAGTTAACAGGAATGGATGGCGGCTCTCCGAATGTAATTGGACTAAACGAAGGAGCAGGTCCAAATTGAACTGTTTCAAACGTAGGAGCAGTGCCAAATTGAATGTTTGAAAAACTAGGAGCAGCACTAAATCCTACATCTGGTATTGTAGGAGCAGCACTAAATCCTATATTGCTGAAAGTAGGTCCAGGTCCAAACGAAATACTGTTGAAAGTAGGTCCAGGTCCAAACGAAATATTACTAAAAGAAGGTCCAGGTCCAAACCCAATGTTGTCAAAAGTTGGTCCAGGTCCAAAACTAATGTTAGACATCGTTGGAGCAGGTCCAAAACTAATATTAGGCATCGTTGGAGCAGGTCCAAATTCTATATTAGGCATCGTTGGAGCAGGTCCAAAACTAATGTTGGATAGAGTTGGAGCAGGTCCAAAACCAATGTTGTTAAAAGT
>RXKI01000133.1 GCA_003962895.1 Neisseriaceae bacterium | reverse complement strand
AAACGCCTAGCCTTATGAAATTAACACCTTATCAAGTTTTCTTACTTGGAATGATAACAGCGACAATAATTTTCATTTTATTAACTATTTTAATACTTTGGTTATGTATCTAGAATTTAACAAAACAGGACTAGTTTTGGAGCTTAAAAACACAAAGCAAAAAGCCACTGCAAAAGAAGTTTTAAAGGCTAATGAATTTTATACATGGTTCCAAAACTTAGGAGGTAATTTAGTAGAGTTTAACGCGGAGAATTTAATTTCTTCATGTACTGAAACTTTCAACAAAATTTCATCTTTCAAAAGTAATCCAGAATCAACAAAACAAAAGTTTAACCATAAATTTAGTTACAAATGAAAACATACATTTTAGTAGGAGAAACGGCGGTAAATCATTTTTTACAAAATGACTTTCAAGAACTTGAAACGGCTATTGATGTTATTACAGGAGATATTATTTCTTTTGACAAAGAAACAGAAAGTATAACTACTTTGTTAGATATGCTAAGAGGTTGGAACGATTTTATAGAATTATCTGCAAATGATATTCAAGAAATAAAACAAAATACAAATATTGAATTTGACCAAAACTAATTATCATGCAAAAGCAATTTTATACACAAAACAACATAGGGACCGCAAAATACACTATTTCGTATCATGATGGAGAATCAACCTACAAAGATGGAAGTCCGTTTTTTGGAATCTTACTTTTCAGTAATAAGAAAAAGTTTGAAGCTAAAATCAAAGAGTTAAAAAATCAAGGCTACAAAGCCACTAATTAAAACCAAATATCATGAACTCAAAACTTTATTATAGAGCATACAAATTTTTAAAAATTCGCTCTACAAACGGAAATCCATTTCAAGCAATTGAAAACCTACAAAAAGAAGAAAAGCAAAAAGTAATGCATTTCTTATCGTATAATCATCAAGTAAAATTTATATAATTATGGAAAATTTAAAAAAAATAAAGTATTCCGATTGTAATTTAATGGTTTATATTAAATTAAACAATTCTAAAAAATTCGAACCTCTACAAAGTTTAAAAGAATTTACAATTGCACCAAATTTAATGTATGCTTGTTTAATTCCATTTGAAAAATTAGAAGTGTTAAAAAATTGGGCTAATAGTTTTGAAGAAGTTTGCAAAAAAGAAAAAGCAACTATACAAATTAGAAGCTCAATCGATAGAAAAAAAGTGTTTCATCAAATAAACTAAATCTTATGAAAAGTCCAATTATAAAAATAGCAAAAGCGTTACAAAGCAACAAACGAATTGTAATGGTTCAACTAATCCAAGAACTAAGCGGAGAAGAATTTGAAAATTTAGAAGACGTTTGGAGCCTTGCCGAAGAAACAAAACAGCAATTAAGAAATCGATTGTATATGCTTGTCGATTATTACGAAAGAGAACAGAACGAAGAAAACGACTAAAACTTTCACAAATGGAAACATACGAAAGCAAAATGAACTTCAGCAAAAAGCGAATAGAAGAATCAAAGTACATCACTATACAAAGCGTTATCGGCTTCAATCATCATGACTTCTCTAAAAGAATTTTAGAAGAACTAGAGTTTATCGGATTAGAGCAAATAGAACTTGCAAAAAGTCTTTATATGACACAAGATAGAATATCTAGGCTACTTCATAATAAAACACAATACACAAGCGATGAAATTTTTAGGATTTCTAAACGTCTTGGATTTTTATAAGTGAAAGTTTAACTCAAATTTGAAGTATGCACAAATTAGACAACGAAAAACTTTACAAAGATATTCTAGTAAAACTTAATAAAGTAGATAAATCACAAGACTACCTTGCTGCTAAAATAAATACAAGCCGAAGAACTATCTGGAAAGTTGGTAAAGGTTATGTAATCGCATTAGATACATTCTTCAAACTTTGCCATTGGCTAGATGAAGAACCTAGCAAGTACATTGTAAAACTAACAAAAAAAGAATATGCCGAGAAAAAGCGACTCAATACCGATAAACAACAAAGCTCTTGATAAAAGAGTGAAAGTTTCAGATGACACCAAAGAATTAATTCAATGGTTACACGAAGAAGAAAAAGTATCAATGCGTAAACTCGCTATACAATTTAGCGTTGATCGAAAAACAATTGCAAACATTGTTTATCCTGAAAGATACCAAAAACAGCTCCAGGAGAGAAAAGAAAACAAAGTTCATCTAAAGTATTACGACAAAGAAAAACATCGCGAATACATGAAAGAACATCGCGAATACATGAAAGAACATCGGGACCACAAAAAAGAATTGTACAACCAAAAACTAATCGGAAATGAAAAAATTTAAAATCAACCCTAAGTACGAAATAACAATTTACCGAATCATTAATCTGATTATCTTATCAGGATTGTATTACCTTTTATTCTGCTAAAACTATGGAACCAACAAAGAAAAAAGCCACTAAAAAACAAAGTAAATTATCGTTTACAGAAAGAAAAACGATGAAAAATCTTGGAGAATATATCAACACAGAAAGAAGAAAACAAAATCTTTCTCTTGAAGAATTATCAGTAAAATCTTTTCAATCACCTCATCAAAAAAAAGCAATTTCACTTATTGAAAGAGGACTAAGTGAAGAAGTTCAGTTTATTACTATTGCTCGTATTTTCAAAGGATTGGAGATAGATTTGGGTTTTTAGTAAAACTTTCACTAATTTTAGCAAAATTTAAAAACAAACTCAACCCATTATGGAAGTAATTTCAACACAAGAAATAGAAGCCACAAGAGCTTTTAAAAGTATTGATAAAGCTATTCAGCCACTTTATCTAAAAAGAGCCAACAGAGAGAAGATAAATCACGCGTTAATAGTTTACAAAAACACAGGTTATCTTGATGAAAATCTAGGAAGACATTCGGTAAGTATAGCTAAAGAACTAATTAAAATTCAAGAAGATGAAAAGTAAAATCCCGCCATTTGACGAATTAATCGATAGATTAATAACTCAAGTTCAGAAACGTCACCCTGACAAGACTATAACTTCAGAACTTGTTGAAACTTTCAGAAATAGTTGGAAGTACAAACAACCCGAACTATACAAAATGGTAAAGCAATTAGAGATAAACTCTAATAAAGCAGAAAGCATTAACAACAGACTTGATGAAAGACATGTTGTGTTCCCAATAGGTGTTGATGTACTCGGAAATCCAATCTACCACGAACACAAAGTATTGTTCAAAAGAGATTATGAAGATCCGAAACGTTACTCAAAAAAAGGAAGTAAAATCAAATACGAAGACAGTTACTTCTTTACAAGCAAAACTTATGTTGTACCTAATTAAATAGAAAACCACTAAAGCTAATTAGTGGTTTTTTTATGTTTATTTCATTTTAAAAGATAGCAAAGCTTTTATGCTGCATAAGAGAATAAACTCTATTTAGCATTTAATAAACCCCTCATTAATTTATTCAATATTTATATGTTTCCACGTTTTTCTGTTTCTAATAGAATTTATACTTTGCCTATTAACTCCATATATAAAAGCTAATTCTTTATCTGATAATTCTGATTTTATTATATTTATTACTTTTTCGTCATCTAAAACCGATTTTGACGAGTATATAATTCCAGTAAGGTCGCACACGGAAATGAAATCTATGTTTATTGATTATCATTATTGATTTGTCACCTTTTTTTGAAATATATGTAACACGCATATTTATTGACATAATATTTAATTTAAACTTTAATCCCTTTTTTGTGGAGGAATATTAAACCACATAATTTATTTTTAACCATTTTACGGTTTTCCGTAAAAAACATAACTTTTTTAATTCTAACATTGCAAAAATTTAAAACACATTTATTTATGAAAAAATCTATTTTATTATTCGCATTTGTAACTTTTTCTTTATTTTCTTGCTCAAGTAGTGATGACAATAACTCTTCAATCGACACAACTCAATTAGTTGGGACTTGGTTTTTAGAAAGTGCTAAACTTGACGGAGAAGAAGTTGGCTCTTCTGACGAAGCTAATTTCACTTCAAATGGTAGAGTATTTTACACTTACTACAATTTCGGAACAAACGGACAAGATATAACTGAAAACGCTGATTATACATTAAATGGCAATACTATAACAAAGATAGTACTTTCCTTTTAAAAAACAACTATTTTCCCCAAAATTCTTTGAGTTGTTGTGCGTATTCTTTTTTAGATGTCTTATTATAATAAGCTAACATTTCAGAAGAACTCCAACCTGCTACACTTTGTATTACTTCATTTGGCACTTTTCCGTACAAATTAGAAGCGAATGAACGTCTTGCGGTATGCGAGCCTATTGCTTCGTATTTCTTCACGTATTTAATCTCTTTACGCTTCTTGTCTTTATTCCAGACTTTTGCCAAAATTTGATTATCTATCTCGGCTAATTGACAAATAAGCCTAATCAATCTATTGTACTCAAACGTAGTAGTCTTTTTTGGTAATTGACCAAATCTCTTGCGTAAAATTGATTCACAATAAAAATGTACCGGAATTGTCACGAAAGTTTTAGTCTTCTTTGTTTTAACAGAAATAAATCCTTCTTTGATGTTATCAGTTTTTAACCCAGTCATTAAATCAGATACTCGGAGTCCACTAAAACATGATATAACTAAGTTATCTCGTGCGTTATCCAATTCGAAATCGTGACTCAAATCTAAGTTGTAGATTTTCTTTATTTCTTCTTCATTCAAATAAACCGATTCTACTTCTGAGGATTCTTTGTCTATGTATATTCTTTGGTTTCTTACTTGTGAAACTTTTAGCGACATTTCTGAAGCCCTATTTAAGAAGAATTTAAGCCTGCCTATATTTCTTTCAATCGTAGCTGAATTATAATCATCTTCCTCAAGCCAATTCGAAAACTCATAGACATCATCTTGAGTTAAACTATGCAAAGTATATCTAACTTTTTTTTGGTCCTGAAAATCGCTAAAAATATCAACAAACTTTTGATACTGACTTTTGACCAATTTAGACATAGTTTCTTTTGGAGAAGTCTTCCATGAATCAGCAAAAGTTTTAAGCCAATAATTTGAGAAATCTACAATGTAAATATCTTTGTCGTTATTAATTAAAGCCACTTCGTTTGTTGGGCGATCAAAAACTTCTTTTACTATTTCCTGGAGCCATGATTTATTTATCAAAACACCTTTAGTGAAATCTCGGTTGTATCTTTTTAAGAGAGTAGATTTTAACTCTAAAAGTTTCTCGTTTGCTTCTGGATTATCACGAAAAGTTTCACAAGAAAAGTCCCACTCATCATCTGAAAAAGCAAACAAATCAAGATTTAAAGAAACATCAAAGTTTTTATAGTAAACTCTTACCGAAACTTTATAGTTCTTTTTGTTTTTGGTTAAATTAAATTTGATGTTCATAGTAATTCTTTTTAAAATAGATTAAAACTTCTTTTCAAATCTTCTAAAGTTGGTTTCTTGCGTTTGTCTAATTTATGCGTTAACTCTTTAAATACAATATCTCTTATTAACTTACTTACATTTACTTTGTTTCGTTTCATCTGCTTAAAAAATTCTTTCATTTCTTTGTTGCAAGTAAACGTTTG
>RXKI01000087.1:1909-5557 GCA_003962895.1 Neisseriaceae bacterium | reverse complement strand
TATTGGAGGTGTAGAGAAGAATATTGAGAAAATATTAGAAGTATCTGATATTTGTGATCAATTATTATCTTTACATGAAGAAGTAGGTCATACTATTCAAAAGGATTCTCCAGTATATAATAAATCCATTATTGAAGGATTATTACCATTGTTTACAGTTAGTGATGATTTTGGATGGATTAAACTTGTATTCCCTAATGGTGAAGAAGTAGATATTCCAGCAGGTAGTATTCTATTAGGAGATATAGTTAAACAGTTACAAAACCCTAATAAAACTTTTGTAGTAACTAAAGGCTTATTAGTTAATGTATTGGATGCGATGAAGGATATGTTTGATGAACATTCTAATTTTGTATCTACTCGTTCTAAATCTCTAGTATTAGAGATGTATGTTCAATCAAGATTATTAGGTAAATTATTTGGTTATCAAGAGACTAAAGGTTACTACGGAGTAGCATTACCACTATTAGGTAATTATGATACTACATTCTGTGGTATTACTAACAGATCTCGTTTGGTTGGTAATCAAGGAGATTTATATAATCATGTAACATTGTCTAAACCTCCTGCTAACTTTGATGGAGCTACTGCTACATATCGTATGACAGAATTAGACTTTGGAAATGATTTACTTAATCTTGCATTTGAATGTGCAGTATTTGTAACACCTAAATCTGTTATGATGTATTTAAATGACTTTGATGGTGATTTAGTACGTGTGTCTGTAGGTTCATCTTTACGAATGGTAGAATCATTATATGGTAAGTTTCATGGTTCATACTTTGGTAATGAAGTAACATCAGCACTACAAGGTAATAAAATTAAACCTAAACCATCTAGTATTGTATCTTTACCTGAATATCATCAAGCAGTATATGATGCTATTAAAGCTAAAGAAAACGTAGGAGGTTATACTGCATCTAGTTATTTTTATGAAGCTATGTTACCTAATATTATTGGTACTGAATTAAAAGGTTATACTGTTGATTCATTTAAATTAACTAATGAGATAGCATATAAAGCTTGTGCTATTATGAAAATATTAATCCAAGTAGAGGCAATGGATAATATGAAACAAGAAGGTAGTACTGTATTTCTTACAGAATTGATGAAATTTTGGGAATTACGAAAACTTAATACTTTTAATGGTGCAAGTGAGCCTGTAGTACAATATACTCACAAGGTTAACAAATTAGTATCATTATTGTCAGCATTAGTAGAAAATATGAAAATGGATATGACTGTAGGAGAAATTATAACTATGGTTGAAGCTATGACATATACTGCTATTAATTATAATCCTAAACATAATAAAGGATTTGCTATGTTTAATGCTCGTAATGTAAATGAGAAAGCATTTAAGGAGGTTAAAGAATCTTATAAAACTAATGAGTATGAAGGTCATTATAATTATTTAAATTGTTATGAATCTGTACTTAATGGTTTAGATCAAAAGTCTATGCATGTATTCTTAATTAAAGAAACTGTTAAGGCTGTTAATCATGTATTAACAGAAGGTCTACGGATAAAAGGTACTGGTATTACTGGACCTGATGCTGAATAATACATCAATTTATTAGATTGTTGTTGGTTATTATTTGATCAGCAACAATCTTAATTATTTTTAAGGAATCAATATTATGAATACTTTTAATTTATCTGTTCTTCATTCATCTGTTATCAATGAGTATAAAATGTTACCATCTCATATAGTATTATCTCAATCTTCATGGGGTTCTAAACAATCTAAAAATGTACTAGGTTTAACGCTTAGTAAGGCTTCAACGGGTTCATCTGATGTTTTAGATTTACTAGTTGATACTGTCTTACAAGATAATTATCCTATTATTCATAGATTTTTAGTTATTTTAAAAGAAGCCGTTAAACAACAAAAGCCATGTTTTAATAAATCTATATTAAACGATCTATTAAAAGAAATATGGAATGATGCTAGACAATCAGAAGTTGATGTAGAAAGTAAAACTATACTTAAGAAGATATTAATCAAAGTACAAGAAAATGCTAGTTCAAACATAGGTAGAAATATATGCCTTACTAGTATCAATTGTATTTCTCTTGATACTGTATATTCTATTCTTACTAGTTAATGGAGTTATTGCGATGAACATAGTAGATATTATTAAAACACAACCATCTTGGGATAGAGAACAAGTACTATCCCTTCCCGTATATGGTCAACAAATCCATGATGAAATGATGAAGGTTAATAAGCCTAACTGGTCTTCTAAAGAAGTACTGTATGTATTGTATTCTGTTGTATCTCGAACAGTTAACTACCCTAACCCTTATGCTTTTATTGAATACATGAAACTTCAAAAGACAATGGTTAGTCGTAAGAAAGCTCAACAACTTCTTAAATCATTTTGGGGAAATACTTGTATTAGTTTACATGATAATCCTGAACTTCATTCTATTGTAAAACGTACTGTTATTAGTATTAACGAAATGTTACAAGATAATAATAGTACACAACAAATGAGAGTATGGTGGCTAGATTTCTTTTTAACTTATACTCTAAAACTTTTAGATGATTAATAGGAAACTAATAATGAAATCAATTTTATTAAATGCCGAAGTTTATATAATAGAGGCGTATGGTATTAATACTGATATCCTATTTAAAACTTTAAAAGACCAATTACCTTGGACTAGTTATAGTAATCGAACTAAAAGATTACATTGTACAATGGGTAGAGATTATACTTTTAGTGGGAGAACTCATAAAGCTCACCCTATACATCCTTATATTAAAAAGTTAATGGATCGTATTAATAAGGATTTCAATTTGAACTTGAATTCTGTATATGTGAATTATTATCCAGATAGTTCAACTGGACTCGCTTATCATGTTGATCGAGAAGAACAACTGGTTGAGGGATCTACTGTAGTTAGTATGTCATTAGGAGCTAGTCGTACATTTTGGTTTAAATGTAATAGTACTAGAAGAGAAAAAGGTTTCTTATTAAAAGATGGAGATTTATGTATCATGGGTAAAGATTCTCAGATTAAATATCAACATGGTTTAAAATCAGAAATCTCATCAGAAGTAATATGTGAAAGAATATCTATTACTTTTAGATGTTTTAAATAATATGTTACTCCGCAAAAGCTCTTCTCCCCATATACTGTCTCCGCTAAGGCCGTTACTTGCTTCATTCGTCCTAACGGACTCATTACGTACAAGTAACTACACTATCTAGGGTTAGAGTTGGTCAAGTCCCGCCCTCGGTTGTTCTCTCATAGATATTTACAATTAAATTAATTATTATCACTCCGAGAACAACCTCTCCGACCGTCCCGCTAAGGAAGACCATCAATGATTTATATTGAGTCAAGTCCCGACCTCGTTTGTTTTCTCTATTTCTATCTGCAATTGATCAAATTAAGTGCACTCCGAAAACAAACTCTACGTAGTCTCCGCTAAGGAAGACCGTCTGTGAATTGTAGAGAGTTAAGCCCCGCCCTCGAATATGCTCTATTAATTTTTTCAACTAAATGGATATAGTTTGTTCGCATATTCTCTACATTGGTTTCGTGCCATAAATCCTCCTTGAATTTACTTACGGGAGTTCGCCTACGCTCACCGCTTATTTTGTGGGTGGTTTTTCAAATTCCAATATTTCCTTC
>RXKI01000087.1:0-1859 GCA_003962895.1 Neisseriaceae bacterium | reverse complement strand
GTAGTATTGGGATTAAATTAAAGGATTGGTTATGAATATTAGTATTACTAAAGTTAGTATTACTAATTAATGATAAGTTATGTAGTGGAAAATTAATTATGAGATTTTTGAATATCTTTAAACCTAAACATGAAGATAAACAAATTTCTTAAGGTTTTTCAGCATTTGTAATAAACATTTTATAGGAGTAAATAAAATGATTAAAGTTTCTTTTCCTTTATATCAAGGTAATGATAGTGCATTGGACTTAATTTGGTCTGCTATGGATGTTAAAAAAGAGAGCACCAATCTAAAAGATAATACTATTGGTTGGTTTTCTGATTTACCTAACTTCACTCTTATACGTCGTCCTGCTATTTGGGATAAAAATAAAATGCGTATTGAAGCTGCAATGACATATGAATTTCCTTCTATTGAAGCAGTTTATCAGACTTATGAAAAGGTTATAACTATACTACCTTCACAAGTTTATGCAGTAAGTAAAGGTATGGTTAATATTTGTATGGAAAGAGTCTTTAATATTTGTTCTAAAGATTATTGGTTCAACCCAAGTACTAATTCTTACTTCTATTTTGAATTGGATTCTCTTCAATTAGATGATGAGTTTAAAGATTGGATAGAAAAAGCTCGTAGTTATGATACTACATGGATAATGGCTGATCGTCCTAATAGTAAATACTGGGGGCCTTACCAAGATAATCTTATTGCTGAAGCCAAACGCATTGGTGCTAAGCGTTGTGAATTATATTACAACTGGATTTTAGGTAATGGTAATTTGTTTGCATTAGGTGCTCATACATCTAAAGGCTCTTATGAGGAAACTTATGAAGAGTTTAATATGCAACCTCAAACACCACCTGTAGATGATCGTAAAAGTAATATATATGGTATACGATTAATTACTCCATGTATAGGATTTTTACCCCATCCTAATAAAACAGGTTGGCATCCAAATGATTTAAAGTATGAATATGCTAGTAATAATCCTTTTATTACTCAAGAAGAATACTTAGAATCTATTAGTTAACAATTTATACTAATTAAGAGATTAGGTTTCGATCTGATCTCTTATGTGATTATTTTTTATTCAATGCCAATTTGATAAGGAGAACGTTATGATTTTAAATCTTACTCAACACAATGCAACTAAAGATCAACAAGATGCAGGGATTAAAGATTTCCCTGTTAAGTTTCAAGTTGCACTTAAAGGTTTGTTAACATTCCCTACGACTTATACTCGTGCTGATTTGGAGTATCGAGCATTACAGATACATGAATTAGTTCGTGACTTCTGTGGGCCTTCCAAAGAAGTATTAAAAGGAGTAATGATCGGAGGTATGCCCTCTTTCATGCCTGTACTAGAATCTGTACTGGTATCTAAAGGTCTTAAAGTAGGCTATGCTTGTACTGATCGTGTTAGTAAAGATGTAATAAAAGACGGTGAAGTTGTTAAAACTTCTATCTTTGTACATGCTGGTATGTACTGGGCGAACTAAATAAACAATTTAAGAGATTAAGAATGTAATGTTTTTGATCTCTTATATGGATTATTTAATATTCTAGAGGAGAATGAAATGAAAACAATAGCAGAGCTAATAAAGCAAGCAGAAAAGAATATATCCTTTTACATGGTTAAGCCAACGGTAGGGCCTTTAATAGGCAACCCGTTAGGATTGTTGGTATTAATGCATCAACGTGATATGTCTGAAAAGGAGAGAGAATGATTCAGATCCAAGAATCTCTCTGTCTCTATACTGGTATAACCAGAATATATCGGGAAGCGTAGAATTGGTTATTTAATAAACAGGTGAGATATGAACAAAATAGTTAAAGAGTTAAAAGAATTACCTTTAAGTACT
>RXKI01000034.1 GCA_003962895.1 Neisseriaceae bacterium | reverse complement strand
TTTCATGCATATCGTGGGAAATAATCAAAAGCCCTAAATGTTGCGTTTGGTGGATTTTTTGCAAAGCTTGAATAAAGTGTTGCTTAGCATGCGGATCTAAATCAGCTAACGGTTCATCGAGTAAAATTAATTTTGGCTGATTAATCAAGGCTTGAGCTAAATAAATCCGCTTTTTCTGCCCACCAGATAACGTACAAAATGGGCGCATAGCATAATCAGTTGCTCCAACCAATTCAATAAGCTCTGCAACTCTTTTACGTACTTTAGAATTTACAAATGGAATACCTAGTCGCCACCCTTCATAACTACTCTCAATTAAACTAAATCCATTCATCTTATCAGTCAAATTAATTTCACGTTCTTGAGGTATGTACGAAATGTATTTATTATACGAGCCAACTTTTGCACCAAAGATTTGAAGCTGCCCTTCTAATATTGGGATATTTCCTAAGATGGACTTAAGGAAAGTTGACTTACCTGTACCATTCTTTCCAATAATACCAATCCATTTATTATCAGGTATCATCAGATTAATTTTAGTTGTAATTGCCTGATTATTATAACCAAGCACTAAATTATCACATTTAATCATTTTTTGCTAGTCACCTTAGCTAATGCTTGCGATGTGGCATTAATTTCATTAGTCAGCCATTGATTAACGCTAATATCTTGAGGCATCGTTTCAGTTACGCCAACTACCGCAATTCCATTTTCTTTAGCAAGATTTTGCATATTTTTTGTCATACTATCAGATACTTGATTATTATAAAATAGCAACTTAACTTTTTTATTCGTCAATAAACCTTCATAATCAGCAATCATCTTTGGAGTTGGCTCAGAGTCATTCATGATTTTCCATTGAAAATCTTGACCATACATTTTTAATCCAAGCGCATCACTCATATAGCCGAATACTGGCTCAGTAGCCGTCACTGGTGTACCTTGATATTTTTGTTTATTGACTGTAATTAGCTGCGTAACTTTATTGTTATCAGTTAGAAATTTAGCTAAATTTTGTTGAGTCACATCTTTATCTTGTGGGTCTAATTTGTTTAAGTTACTCGCAATTGATTTAGCAACCATTGGAAATGTTTCTGGCTTGTACCACAGATGAGGATTAGCTCCGGACTTCACATTCATTAAATCAGCGACATTTATAATAATAGTTTTCTTTTTATCTACATTAGCTAAAATCTGCTTCATCCAATCATCATAATCTGCACCATTATAAATAATTATTTGGGCGGCACTAACAGCCTTTAGCGTTGATGGAGATGTCGTAAATAAGTGTGGGTCAGCATCTGGATTACTTATAATGCTAGTAACAGCGACATTTTTACCGCCAATTTCTTTAGCTAATTCACCGTAAAAATTTTCAGCTGCCACGATATTAATCGGAGCTGCAAAAACATTCACAGCACACAGTAAGCCACAGATTAATAACAATTTATTTTTCATTAAGGTATCTCGTAAATTTTAAAGTGTTACATTGTAACAACCAATGTATAAAATGTCAATCAAATCCACTAATTACGTTATAATTACTTCAATCAAACATTAAAATTGGTGATTCATTTTACCCATGCAAACATTAGATAATTTATTAACTTATTGCCAAAATAATAATATTCAGCTAACTGAGCAGCAGACATTATTGTTAGATATTATTTTGCAATCGGCTCACCCGATTTCAGCTACTGAATTGTTAGACGCTCTTAAAATTCATAATCCAAAAGCTAACCGCATGACAATTCATCGTGGATTAGAACGCCTAACTGAGCAAAGTTTAATTCATAAAATACAGTTTAATAATACATACTCGATTTGTCAGCATATTAGTAATCATAACTGCCAAATGCTTGTATGTATAAAATGCAATAATCAAACCGAAATTCATTCACATAATCTATGTCATAGTCTAAATCGCTTACATCAAGATTATCAATTTACTGTTACAAGCCCGATAGAAATAACTGGCATTTGTAATCAATGTAATTCAAAACAATAAGGAATTCTCATGCTTCATATCAATTCAAATTTTTGCTCAGGTAGTATAGTTGTAAAATCAATCGCAGATACTCAAGTCAAACTAGGTATTCGACATGACACGAATTCTGAATTTGCGCAGTGGTTTTATTTTAAAGTAAATTGCATTCAAAAGAAGCAACTTAACTTCTCAATTGATGAGCTAGATAAGACAGCTTATCCTGAGGGGTGGAGTGGTTATAATGTTTGTGCAAGTTTTGATAATGTAAATTGGTTCCGTATTTCAAGTAATTATAATGACAATACAAAAACAATCTCATGGCAAATCAATGAGAGTAATCACAACACGATATATTTTGCTTATTTTGAGCCATACAGCTATGAGCGTCATCAACAATTAATCGACAAAGCTAATTTATCACCATTATGCACGCATCAAACTATTGGCTATACTGCACAAAATAATCCTCTTGATTTACTGCACATTTCAAAAAGTCAAAAAGAAGTTAAACCAGCTATATGGATAACTGCTCGTCAGCACCCAGGGGAAACAATGGCAGAATGGTTTATCGAGGGATTACTTGAGAAATTATTAAATCCACTTGATTCCATAGCAACTAAATTACTTAGTCAATATGATTTCTATATCATACCAAATATGAATCCAGATGGTTCAAGACTTGGTAATTTACGTACTAATTCATTAGGGGTTAATTTAAACCGTGAGTGGTTGACACCAAGTATTGAAAAATCTCCTGAAGTTTATTACACTCGTGAAAAGATGCTAAAAACAGGTGTTGAGATGTTTTTTGATATTCATGGGGATGAATCATTACCATATGTATTTACTTCTGGATGCTCGGATAATAAATCATTCTCAGCAAAACAAGAAAAACTAGAAACAAAATTTGAACAAGTCTATAAATCAATCAATCCAAATTATCAAACAGAAGTTGGCTACCCAAAAAACCATTTCTCAGTAGAAAGCTCAACTGTTGCTACTAAGTGGGTAGGCAATCAATTTGATTGTTTGGCATTTACTCTAGAAATGCCATTTAAAGATGACACCAATTATCCAAGTCTAAATATAGGATGGAATGGCAGTCGTTCAAAACAGCTAGGTGCTGATTTGTTGGTTGCAATTAACTCAATTACGTACCTTGGAAGTATACCCATGTGAAATCGTGATAGAATATAGTTATATATTAAATTAAAATTATCTTTATTAAGCGCTATGAACCCAATACATACCAATCTAAATCCTGAACAACTCAAGGCTGCAACCTACGATGATGGCTCTTTACTCGTACTTGCCGGTGCTGGTAGTGGTAAAACAAAAGTTTTGACCTCTAGGATTGCATGGTTGATTAGTATTAAGCAAATTGGTATCAGTGAAGTATTAGCTGTAACTTTCACCAATAAAGCAGCTAAAGAGATGCTTCATCGTATCAGCAAATTAATTCCAATAGATACTCGATATATGTGGGTTGGGACTTTTCATGCTATAGCATTACGTATACTACGAGCTCATTCTGATGAAGCTGGGCTTATCAAGAACTTTCAAATTATTGATTCTAGTGAGCAACAAAGTTTAATTAAACGTATAATAAAACAAAAAAATCTAGATGAAGATAAATATGTGCCTCGTGATATTCAGAATTTTATTAACTATCAAAAAGAGCAAGGCACACGCGCTAATCAATTAACTCCCGATGGATTTCGTAGCCAATATTGGATTGAAATTTATCAATTATACGAAGAAAGCTGTAATGCTAATGGATTGGTTGATTTCACAGAGTTACTTTTACGCACTTATGAATTATTAAAATTTAATACGACAATCCTTCACCGTTATCAGCACCAATTCAAACATATCCTTGTTGATGAATTTCAAGACACCAATAAACTACAATATCTATGGCTTAAATTAATTGCGGGCAACCAAAATTGTGTATTTGCTGTTGGCGATGACGATCAATCAATTTATTCCTTCCGTGGTGCTCAAGTTAGCAATATGCGCTCATTTATGCGTGACTTTAAAACTCCTGAGCCTTTATTGCTTGAGCAAAACTATCGTTCTACTTCTACAATCCTAGAAGCAGCAAACGCAGTAATTAGTAATAATAGTGAGCGTCTTGGCAAAAACCTATGGACCAATCAAAGTAAAGCTGAAAAAATTAGCTTATATGAAAGCTATACCGAAGAAGATGAAGCATACTTTGTAGTAGATGAAATTCGTAGTTTAATGCGTGATGATGTTGAGTTATCAGATATAGCTATACTCTATCGCTCTAATGCACAATCACGAGTTTTTGAACAACATCTATATAATCGCGGAATAGCTTACAAAGTTTATGGTGGATTACGCTTCTTTGACCGCTTGGAAATTAAACGAGTTCTAGCTTATTTACGCTTAATTGTAAATTTGGAAGATAATGAAGCCTTTCTACGAGTAGTGAACTTTCCTGCACGAGGTATTGGCCCGAGATCAATTGAAAATCTGCAAGCTGTTGCTGAAGAGCATAATATTTCACTATTTAAAGCAACAGAGAAATTATCTGGTAAAACCAAAGCCTCTTTTGATAAATTTACAAATCTTATTTTTTCAATGCAAGAAGATATCCGCGTATTAAACTTACCAGAGATAATTAGCTATGTGATTGAAACTAGTGGTCTTCGAGAACATTTTGAGAATGATAAGAAAGAAAGCGAAGAGCGTTTAGAAAATTTAAATGAGTTGATAACAGCGGTATCTGGTTTCCAAGCTGAAGATCCGCAAAATGAATTAATAGAATTTCTATCTCACGCAGTACTCGAGTCTGTTGATAATCAAGCACCAATTGAAGAACCAGCGGTACAGCTTATGACTGTTCATGCCTCAAAAGGCTTGGAGTTTAAGGTAGTCTTTTTAGTTGGTCTTGAAGATGGTTTATTCCCACATGAAAACTCACTAGATACACAAAAGAATCTTGAAGAAGAACGACGCTTAATGTACGTGGCAATTACTCGAGCTAAAGAGAAGTTATTTTTACTTCGTGCATGTAGTCGTCTAATTTGGGGAAAACGAATTTCTGCACCAATTTCACGCTTTGTTAATGAAATACCAACTGAATTAATTAATAACATCTCTGGGCTTAGCAAAATTGGTTATAATCAATTTACTAATAACGACGATTTTAATCAGTCAAATGATTATTCATATAGCAGTAAAGACAACCTATCGGCTAAAACATCGCACATCGAACTAAAAGATAAAGATATTACTTTTAAAATTGGTGACATGGTAAAACATGCCAAATTTGGTAGCGGTAAAATTCTAAAATTAAACTCTGAAAATGACAAACTTACTGCTGAAATATTTTTTATCGGCGTAGGTAAAAAAACTCTTGATTTAAATATCGCAAAGATTGATAAAGTTTAATTTAATAGGCAAATAAATGAATTCACAACAAATTTTTGATAATGCAAAACAATATATTCCAGGTGGAGTAAATTCACCAGTCCGTTCGTTTAACTCAGTTGGTGGAACGCCATTTTTTACCAAAAAAGCTAAAGGTTGCTATTTATACGATAGTCAAGACAAGCAATATATCGACTATGTTTGTTCATGGGGTGCAAATATTGTCGGACATGCCAATCCTCAAGTCATTGAGGCTGTAGCTAAAGCACTAGAGAATGGTTTTTCATACGGGACACCTACAGAATTAGAAGTAGAGTTTGCTAAGCAAATTTGTCAG
>RXKI01000074.1:2501-5675 GCA_003962895.1 Neisseriaceae bacterium | reverse complement strand
AAACTATATAAGATAAGAAAGATAAATTTTTATGATTAAAAATAAATTCTATCCAGTGAAGCCTTTAATAAGATGGACTGTAGGTCCGGTATCAAATAATGGGTTTGAGTGTTTAAACCATTCATTTAAAATGCTTTATAAATTATATGGAGATTCTTTCAAATATTTAGTTTGTTATAATAATTTAACTGATGCACAGGTTAAAAATTTACCCCCTGTTGAAAGAATAAATCAAAACAAAATTACAAATAAAATTCCAATCAATTTTCCTAAAAAAAATCCGGCTTGGAAATTGTACTCGCCTAGATTTAATATGAATGGATATGAAATTTTATTAGACAATGATGTGGTTATTTATGAAGATATTTTTACAGAAATTTTAAAAGAAGATACAATTTGTGTAACAGAAGCCATTGCAAGGTCTTACTCTAAAACTTACATTGAATTAATCCCAGAAGGATTCAACATAAATTCTGGGTTTATTTGTTTACCACCTTTTTATGATTTTCAAAATGAAATAATAAAAGAAATAAAAAATTTAGAAATAAAAGAATGGAAAAACTTTTTTGATGAACAAAGTTTAGTTGCAATAACATTAAGCAAACAAAATACAAAAATAATTAGTATTGAAGATATTTTTGTTTGCTATAATGAATTGAAAAAAGGAAAGTATGGTTTGCATTTTGTAGGGCTAAACTATGATAATTTTTCTTTTTGGGAAAAGTATAAAAATTTAAACAAAAAATTATAAATAAAAAAATGAAAAATGATGATTTTGAAATTTTAAAAGAAATGTTATTTAGTGAAAATTGGCCAATAGCTGTAAACCCTAATTTAATATGCAATTTATCAGAAGAAAGTAAAAAAAATAGAGCAATTGACGTAATAGACCTGATTATAGAAAAAAAACTTTCAAGCAAAGAAAAATTTTTAGATTTAGGATGTAAAGAAAAGTATTGTTTAAAAGCAGCAGAACAAAAATATGGTTGTCAATGCGTAGGATTTAATGAAAATTTTATTTCTTCCAAAGAATCAGAAAATATATTCATTTCCAATTCTTTGGAAGAAATAAAAAAAATGGGAACATATGATGCAATATTACTTTTTGACATTATAGATCATTCAAAATACGATCCTGTTAATTTGTTAAAAACAGCAGCAAATTTATTGTCTCCGAATGGAAGAATCTATATGAGATGCCACCCTTGGATTTCTCGTCACGGAACACATTTATATAGGAAATTGAACAAAGCATTCATGCATTTAGTTTTCAAAGATGAAGAAATAAAAGAATTAATTGAGAACTATGAGCCAGAAGAAAATAAAAAAATAATTAAACCTCTATTAAGATACAATTATTTTATTTCAGAGTCAGGCTTGATTCAAGAATCTAGAAGCGAAGTTAAAGAACCTGTAGAAAGTTTTTTCAAAACAAAAATAATAAAAGAAAGAATAATAGAGAACACATCAAAAAAAGATTTTTTTGAATTTCAAATGGGGTTATCTTTTATAGATTATGTTTTAAAGAAAAATTAAAATGAAAATAATAATACCAGTAAAAGCATGTTCAAAACGCATAGAAAATAAAAATTTTAGAGAATTCTACGATGGTTTGTCTTTAACAGAAATTTTATTGAAAAAGTTATCATTCAAAGGAATGGAAAATATATATATTAGCAGTGAAAATTCAGATAAAAAAAAATTAGCAAAAAAATATGGATGCAATTTTATTTTACGAAAAAAAGAATTATGCGATAACAACACTCCATTGCCAGACGTGATAAGAGGTATATCAAAACAACTTCCAAAAAATACTGAGGAAATAGCATGGTGCCAAGTAACAGACCCTTTATTTAACGATCATAAAAAAGCATTTGAAAAATGGGAAGCAAAAAAAGAAAAACATGATAGTTTATGCGTAATTTATCCATTTAAAAAATACATTTTAAATTCAAACCATATGCCAATAAACTTTGGTTTTGGAAACTGGCATATAAAGTCACAAGATTTAAGCACTTTTTATGATATGACTTTTACTTTTTCAATATTAAAGAAAGAATGTATAGAAAGATGTGGATATCATATTGGATCAAATCCATATTGGTATAATGCGAATAATCAACACATTGATATAGACACTATGGAAGATTTTGAAATAGCAAGTATAATTTATGGTAAAAAAATAAAAAAATGAAACCTTTATTTAGATGGATCATAGGAGATGTGAGCCAAGAAGGATTTCACATACTATCAGAAGCTGTTAGGAATATTACAACATTTTATAAAAATGATTTTGATTTTTTAATATGCTCAAATGCAGAAAATTTAAATTCTAATATTGAACTAAAAAAGATATCCAAGCGATTTAAAGTTGATGTTTATCAACAATCTTGGACTGATTTACCGATAGATGAATCTTTTATATTTAAAAAAGAAAAAAGTATAAGAGATGGAACTTTTTGGAAAATATGCCCTCCTAGAATGAGACTAGAAAGTCACGAAATAATATGTGACAATGATATTGTTTTCACACAACCAATAAAATTGATAAATGAATTTTTAGAAAAAAATATTATTTTAATGATGAAAGAAGATGCTTTCTGTGCGGGAAAATATTTTAAATTATTTAATGAAAATGAAAATTATAACTCAGGATTTTACGGATTGCCTCCTAATTATGATTTTGAAAAAAAATTAAAAGAAAATTGGGAAAACAACGGAAGATACAATGGACTTTTATGGAGAGACGAACAAGGATTAGTAACAAGTACATTAAAAAAAGAAAAACATATAACAATAGAATCAGAAGAAATTATTCATTTGTTTAGCACAGGAAGATGTTATTCTTATGAATTTGAAATAATTGAAGAAAACAAAATAAAAAGTAGAATAATGAAAAATATGAAATTCAAAGATTTCAAATTATCAAATAAAGAAAAAGGATATCATTTTTTAGGGGCAAATAGAGAACGACACGATAAATGGATCGAACATAAAAGGAATAGCATTTTTTATGAATAGATATGTAACTTTTACATTTGATGACGGCTTGATAAACACGGCAAAATATGTAGAAAAATTAAAAATACCAGCTACCTTTTATATAGTTTTAGGATGGGTCTTAAAAGAGATAGAAATAAAGGATTCTTTTAATATAGGTCTGGATCATGGTAA
>RXKI01000074.1:0-2451 GCA_003962895.1 Neisseriaceae bacterium | reverse complement strand
GCTAAATTTAAAATTAGATATAGGCTGTCATACTTATGACCATAGCAAAAATATTGAAGAAAATTTATCTTATGAAAAATTTTCTCAATATTTTAAAGGTATAAAAAATCTATCAACTCCATATGGATTAAAACATGATATAAAATTGTATGATAGTTGCAAAATAGGCTTCTATAATAAACCATATAATAAATTCACTAATTTAAAACAAATACATTCAATAAACCCGAATTATGATCTAGATAAAAAAAGTCTAGAATCAATAATTAGAGAATGTCCTGAGAAAAACTGGATCGTTTTTACATTACACGGAATAGACGAAGGGTGGAATCCGATAAAATTAGAAGATTTAAAATATTGGATTAATTTTTTTACACAACAAAATTTTACATTTTTATCAATCACAGATGGAGTAAAAAAATGCAAAAAATTCTTGCCGTGACAACATATAATCGATTAAATTTTCTAAAAGAAATGATTAATGGATTTTTTAAATATACAAAAAATATAAATGATTGGACAATAATAATTGCAGACGATGGGTCTACAGATGGGACAAAAGATTTTATACAAAAATTAAATTTTAAAAATATAATCAAAATTTTCAATAATAGATGTGGAATATCAAATCAAACTAATTCAATATTTTTAGAATTATCAAAATTAAAAAAATTTATATGTTTCAAATCAGATGATTACATGATATTTATCAAAGAAAATTGGGATAAATTATATCTAAATGCAATAGAATCTAGTGGATTTCAACATTTATGTTTCGATCATCCTATGTTCAATCAATTTGGAGAAAATAAAAAAAATTTATTCCAACCCCCAGTAAGAAAAGAATTGCTGTTAGCAAGAACCCCTCCAATTTTCACAAAAGGTTGTTTTTATACAATTACTGATGATATTTTAAACTCAGTAGGATATATGGATTCAAATTGTTTTTTTCATGGACTTGAACATGTTGATTATTCTCTAAGATGTGCCCGTGCCGGATTTAACGATAAAAGACATATATTCGATGCAAAAGATTCAGATTTATTTTTAAGCTATAGATTTCCTGTGCTGGGAACTGATCGCCCAAGTTTAGAATCAAAAACTTATAAGGCAAATGGCAATAAAGAAATAGAAACCAAAATTAAAAAAGAAATTTTAATGGACAACTCAAGAGTTTTTATAAAATACAATAAAAATGAAAAAAGAATGAAAAGTCTAGATTTAAAAATGTTATAAGAATTTTGGTTTAACTAATTCATCAATTAACGGTAAAAATCCTTTCCCTCTTCCATGAATGATAGCTACATCTTGATAATAATGAAATTTGGAAGGTCTTAAATTAAACTCCGGTGGTAAAATAGAAAAACGTAAATTACAATCCCATAAAGTTTTTCTAAAAGAAGGTTGATCGTGAGGTTGAGGTTGAATGGAAAAATTACGTGCCCATTCTTTAAAAAAAGTACCAGTATCACTTTTTTTATAAAATATAAGACCGCAATTTAAATCAGGAAAACAAAGTGGGATTCCAAAAACATCACTCCATTTTGTTGTTCTGCAAGAATCATGTGCCACAATTATACTAAATTTATCAAGCATTGAAAACATACAATCAATATCAACCAATGTTTTTATATCTCCATCTAAATATAAATTTTTTTCAAATTTTGTATTTGAAAGCAATTCTATTTTAGTTTCGAAATAAAGTTTTCCCTCGCTCCAACCAGGAATGCAATTTCCATTAGGAATAAGATTTGGGATTTTAACTATTTCGTCAAAAACAGAAGAACTAAATTCAACATCAGTGTATAAAATAAAATGAGTATCAGTACAATGCTCTTTAAAATTTAAAGCAGAAATCTCTGCTTCAATACAATATTTTTTGCTATCACAAGCAATATAATGGATACATTTTTCTTTCATAATTTAATTATTTTAATTTTACCTTCTGCTATTTTATTCATTAAATTTAACTGTTCATCCAAAAAGTTACCATTTCCTTTTGTAAGAATAAAATCTTCATTATATTCCTTGCCTCCATCTATCCCTAAAGTAAAAATCTTATCCATTTTAAAAAAAATAGCCAATTGTAAAATCAAAACTCCTGAAGCATATTTAAATAGAAAAGGATAATAATTTTTGTTTTGAAATAAATCAGTGCGAAAACCATCTGGAGTGATTATGTCGTAAGAAAATAATCTCTTTTCTTTATACAAAATTTTCATACCTGGATCAGATTCCACTAGCAATTTCAAATCTTTTGTCGTTTTGTGATTGTAATTCATAAATGCAGGACAAATTACAAATTGAGAATATTTAGACTGATCTTTGAACATTTCATAATCTGTAAAATGTCCTATGAATGTATTAAATTTTTCAGCAGCATGATTAATCCCTATAGTATTATATAAATTCAAATACTCTGGTTTCCATAGACTAGATGTTGGACCTTTT
>RXKI01000015.1:961-5804 GCA_003962895.1 Neisseriaceae bacterium | reverse complement strand
CAATAGGTTATAAGCCTTCATGGTGTACAGAAAAAGATTATTGTGAAGGACATAAATTCGACCCAATTTGTTCAGAAAAAGAATATTGTGCATCAATTGGGTATATCACTAAAGAATGTCAGTGTGATTTGACACCTAAGCCAGAATGGTGTGACAACATTACTCCAGATGATGATTTTTGTAAGTATGAAGTAAATTGGAATAAACCTGAATGCAAAAAAGGCGACGAAATTAGAGAAGGTGATATTCTCCCTGATAAATGCACCAATCAATATCAATGCATAAAGCAAATATTATGTAATAGTAAAGATAAAGAAAGATATGATCCTGGATTTGGTACAGATTGGACTGATGCATGGGAAATAAAAACTTGTGCCAGTACAGGGAAAGCGCCAAATTATCCAAAGAAAGATAATCAGGGTTATAGTGTAGGTGAACTAGTTACCTTGAATAATTGCGAAACATATCGAGCAAATGAGAAAATTAGCAATGGACAAAAGGATAAAGCAGAGTTTCAGCCCAAAAGAGGTAGTGAATATTGGACACCTGTTTATAACAGTTGCCATACACCAGGCAATGATTATAAAGATGGTGAGTACGTATATGACCCTAAATCAGGTAATAAGTATAGATGTATAAATGCTGCGTATTGCAATATATGTAATATTGATGGTACTACTGATAATCCTGATTGTGAAAAATCTTCTTGGCAACTTTAGTCTTTTGCACTGCATTATTGAAAGGTAATTCATTTTAAAAGTGTTATGATACAATTTTATAAATTTGTTTTTTTTTGTTTACCTTCAAGGGGGTTGTAAGTGAAAAAATTGTTATTGACATTATTAATGACTTCTTCTTGTGCAATGGTGTTTGCAAAATCTACAGTTGATGTTTTGGCAACAGGCGGTACTATTGCTGGTGTGGCGAGCTCGGCTTCTTCAACAACTTATAAAGCAGGGTCATTGACTGCTAAGCAAATTATTGACGCAGTTACTGGTTTAGATAATTTAGCGAATATTAAATATGAGCAAATATATAATAAGGATTCAGGTGACGTAACTCTATCTGATTGGGTTAAACTTGCCGTTGCAGTACAAAAAGCAGCTGATAACTCTAATGTTGATGGTATTGTTATCACTCATGGTACGGATACAATGGAAGAGACTTCCTATTTCCTTGATTTAGTTGTAAAAACTAAAAAACCAGTTGTGCTAGTTGGTTCAATGCGCCCAGCTACAGCAATTAGTTCTGATGGTCCATTAAATTTATATAATGCAGTTGCAGTTGCAGCATCTCCAAAAGCTGATGATAAACCCGTAATGGTGGTGATGAATGGTGATATTTTGAGTGGCCGAACAGCTACTAAAACTAACACAACATCAGTACAGACATTTAAAGACGTGAATTATGGACCAATTGGGACAGTCACTATGGGTAATGTGGCTATTGATCCGACAGTAATAGCCAATAAAAACACCTTTCCAGTAAAAATAAGCAGTGATACAGTGTTACCAAATGTTGCTATACTTTACGGTTATGCTGGTGTAGATGATAACATGTGGAATAAAGTACTTGAAACTCCTGGCTTAAAAGGTATTGTAATTGCAGGTGCTGGTGATGGTAATATTCCAAGTTATGAAGGTGATTTCTTAAAAAAAGCGCGCTCTATGGGTATAGTAGTTGTGCGTAGTACTCGAGTTGGTTCTGGAAATGTAACTTATGATTATAATGACTTAGATACTCAATATGACCTTGTTGATGCAAATGATTTGAATCCACAAAAAGCTCGTGTTTTGTTGATGCTTAGTTTAATGAAAACTAATAATAGTAAAGAAATACAAAAATATTTTAATACCTACTAGAAATGAAAAAACTCCCTTGATTATCAAGGGAGTTTCTATTTGTCGAAAAAAAGACTAAACTAAATTAAATCCATTATAAGCACCAGCAAATGCTTCAATAGATGCTTGAATAATATCTGGTGAAGTACCGCTACCAATTGATGAGTGAGTGCCTTGTTGAAGTTTCATTTCTACATATACGTTGGCATCAGTTCCTTGTCCACGAATTTCTACCTTATATTCAGTTAGTTTAAATTCTAAAGTATCACGACACGCATGAGTAAGTGCCTTGATTAACGCATCAACAGGACCTGTACCCTCTGATTTAGCAGTATATTCTTGACCGTCAATATTTACAATCACACTAGCTTTAGCTTTCTTGTCTTTTGCTGTATCAACGGTAAAATCAACAACTGAAAATACATCTTTTGCTGTAATATTTTTAGGTGACTCAAGCACACTTTGAATACTATCTTGGAAATCAGAAATAGTGATTATCTTACCTTTTTGTACCATTTTGATTAGTGATGAATGAATTTTTTCAACATAATCATCAGCATAAGTTGCTGAAAGTAAATTCTGTAACTCTCTAACAATGTCTGATTTACTTGGCTCTGTCGTAAATAAAACATCAGATTTTTCAACGAAGACCATGCTCTTGCCATCAAAGAAACCATTTTGGTATAGTTTATTAAACTCAGTTGTTTTAGGATAAATTGTTGGTGGCTTAATCGCAGCTTTAAGTACAACTTGTGGATCTTTTAGTCCATCGCCAGTTAAAATACACATTACTTTTTTATGTGCTTCAATCTTACCTTGGCTGATTAATTTCTGAATTGCTGCAATGGTTGCCGCAGCTGAACTTTCAGCAAATACACCTTCACCTTTAGCAAGTAAGTGTTGTGCAGCTAATATTTCGTTATCAGTAACTGATGCAGCATAACCATTAGTTGAATTAATTGCTTCAAGCGCTTTTAGACCATCAATTGGATTAGCAACAGCAATCGCTGAAGCAAGAGTATTGATTGATGGCAGGATATCAATTTCATTGCGTTTTTGTTCAAAGCTATTTACTACAGATTTAGCACCTTCGGCTTGTACACCAATAATACGTGGTAATCTATCAATTAAACCTAAGCGGTAGTAATCCATAAATCCTTTGTAATAACCACCAATATTAGTACCACAACCAATTGGCACAACAAGATAATCAGGCACTTGGAATAACATTTGATCGATGATTTCAAATGCAGCAGTTTTAGCGCCTTCTAAGCGGAAAGCGTAATCTCCAGCTAAATAGAAGCCCATTTCTGACGCAATTTTATAAGCTAAATCAGCAGCATCATTATATGTACCTTTAACTTGTACAATATGTCCACCAAATGCTAATACTTGTGATAGTTTACCTGGTGGCACACCCTCAGGTACTAAAATAAAGCAAGGAATCCCAGCCGCAGAAGCATAACATGCACAAGAAGCAGCCATATTACCAGTTGATGCCAGAATAATTGCTTTTGCACCCATTTCACGAGCTACAGAAATCTCAACAGCCGTACCACGATCTTTGAATGAACCAGTTGGGTTTTTACCTTCAACTTTTAGCATCAAATCAATACCAAGGCTACGACCTAACTTACGTGCACGAATTAATGGAGTTGCTGATTCGCGCAGGGTAATAAAATCTGCCTGGTTTTTGATCGGCAATAGCGGTAAATATTTTAAAATACTTGGTGGAGATTGACGGAAATATTCTAAATTTAACTTACTCTTTATGTCGTCTAAATCCATTACTACTTCCCATGGGGTAGTTTCACCGGTGAAAACCATGTTGGTTGGGTTTACTGTTTGCTTGCTAACAAAGTCGCGAAGATAATACATTGAATAATCTCTATAAATTATATTTTAAATTAAATTAAGCGAATTTTATCATAAAATGAAACTCTATTGTTATAGGTACTTGTTGCTCTTAATGAATAACCGATATATAGTCATAGAGTATAATTTGAAATGATATAATTAATGTGTTATAATCAGCTGTTATTTAAAGAATGATCTTGTTTATACTTTTATAGGTGTTAAATTTTTATATGAAAAAATCTATGGTACATTGCGTAATATTGATTTCATCCTTATCGTTAGTTGCATGTGCGGCAATTTCTGTTCAACCGAACGCTCAAGACATACAAGTTATCAATTCACAACAGGAGGTGCCAGAAGGTTGTAAATATCTAGGACAGGTTTCTGGTAGTCAAGGTAATTTCTTCACTGGAACATATACCTCTAATAATAATCTTGCGGTTGGTGCAATGAATGATTTGAAAAATAAAGCTGCTGATTTAGGTGGTAACTATATTCAATTACTTACTAATCAAGCTTCAACAACTGGTAGTGGCGGACTTATCGGTGGTGGTATGCAACAAACTGGCGTAGTAAATATGGGTAATGTATATAGTTGTAAAGAATCAGCTATAGCATCTTAATTCATAATTAAAGAAATTTGTACAATAAATAGCATGGATTACGTAGTCCATGCTATTTATTGTACAAATACACCAAGATCTTTATTGCCTAATAGTATTTCAACTTTAGGATTGTCTTTTAGTTTTGGATAAATCTCTTGTGTAAACCATTTTGATAATTCTTTCGCTTGAGTAACTTTTGTTCCATTATCAATAAATACATTGATAGTTACTACGTTAAAATATTTGATAGCTAAATCAATGTCTTTTAGAATTTGCTCTTTAGTTTGTCCAGTTACACAAATTAATAAGCAGCAAGCTTGAAATTGTTCAGATAATTCTAGGATATTGTCAGTTGGAAAAGGTTTGTTTAATACATTCTCTCTAAACTTATCATCAAATGTTTCAATGCCAATTCTAAAATTTATTTGCTGCGTGGGAAAGTATTTGCGAATTTCATTCAAACGTTTACGATAACCATAATATGTCTCAAAGTAGATGGTGTGAATATTTTTATTTTCAGCAAGCTGTTTTATTTTTTGT
>RXKI01000015.1:0-911 GCA_003962895.1 Neisseriaceae bacterium | reverse complement strand
AATCAGGTAATTCAAATACCGAGCCTGAATTAAGTACTTCAATTACACCATATTTACCTGAGATGCTCTCTAGTACAGTGAAGTTAGTTTCTTCTATTTCATGAATACTTGTTGAATTATCTGCGATATAATTACAAAAGCTACATTTCCCATATAAACATGGATATGATTTTAATAGGACTACCTCACGAGGTAATTTTTCATCAATAATGCTATAACGTTGCATTTAAATCTCTTTTATTTTACGTTTAATGGCAACTGACCAATAAACAAAAGGCGTGTCAATAACGGTTATGATACTGCGTAATACAAATGAAGTAACAAAAATTTCCATAATATATTTAAATTCAAATATGCCAATAAATGCAATTAATGAAAAAATTAAGTTATCAATTATCTGGCTAATCATTGTACTTGCACCATTACGTATCCAAATATACTTGAAATCAGGAAATTTTTTACGCCAAAATTGATAGGCAACTATATCGTAGCTTTGTGATACTAAAAATGCACAAATACTTGCTAAAACAAAACGAGGGAATACGCCAAAGATTTGATTCAGAGCACTTTGAACTGTGTCAAAATTATTTGGAATTAATTGTAGTGAGATATACATAATGATAGTTGCGCTAATTATGCTAAATAGCCCAACGCCAATTATTTTACGAGCTTCATCTTTGCCATAGTTTTCCGAGAGGATGTCTGAAATGAGGTATACACCCATATAGCTAATATCACCCATCGAACCATGCAAGCCAAATA
This sequence comes from Neisseriaceae bacterium, assembly GCA_003962895.1. Classification (GTDB taxonomy): domain Bacteria; phylum Pseudomonadota; class Gammaproteobacteria; order Burkholderiales; family UBA11063; genus Aquella. The sequence continues at coordinate 149 of RXKI01000015.1, read as the reverse complement.
TATCAATTTGCTTTAATGCTTGAATATTTGCCATGATAATTGAAATAACAGCAAAAATAAATAAGCCAGCTTTACCAAACAAGCGAAAAGCTAGTAATGTTGCAGAGAAATTTACAATGATTAAACTTAACCAAAGTAGTTCATTTGTC
>RXKI01000086.1 GCA_003962895.1 Neisseriaceae bacterium | reverse complement strand
TCTTATTCTTTTATGCATATTCATGTTTACATTTTACCTAAAAAGTGTAAACAACTCGACTAATTCTTACAGAATACGTTTAATACTTATATTGATATTTTATAGGCATTAATTTTCAGATTTTTTATTATTTAGTAAACTCTCGTAATACTCCATCGCAATATTCATATAACTTACTACTTCATGATCATACCCAGCAATTAAATTATCTGGTACATCTCCAGACTTCATTAAAGACCACATCCGTTCACCCAATTCTTCATTCTCAGAATACTGTATTGATGACATCTCATTCCATAGGTCAACCCACTGTTTAGCTAGATTCTGCACATCTTTTGAGTACGGGTCTTGTTTTTGTAAGAGAAATTCTTTAGCTTCTGTAAATAATCGAACCCACTCCTGTTCATAGTCTATTTTTGTTTTTTGAAATTCTTTCTTATCAAAAAATTTTCTCTCACTATCTGAGAAATTTCGCTTTGACCATTTTTTTGTCAAATCATGATGCGATACTTTGAACGTATTGAGTATATTACCTATCTCATCATATTTTATTCTGCCAGTACTCATAAAATCTTCAACGCTTTTCTCCGCTATAACTAAGCCTTTATTTAACTGAGCAATGCTATCTCGCAATGACTCAACCTGCAGCTGAAGAGATGTCAATAAATCAAACTCAGGATCTGCAAGAGTGTGTTTAATTTGATCTAATGATAATCCAATATATTTCAAAACTATTATTTTTTGCGCAGTTAAGAAGTCATCATATGTGTAAATCCTTATTCCTGTATATTTCCTCTTTTTTGGAACCAGTAATTTTTCTTCATCATAGTAATGTAGCGTGCGAACTGTAAACCCCGTCATTTGGCTAAACTCTTTAACACCCCAAGTTTTATCCATATCATTGTCCTCATCAATCAAAATAATTTGGTACACACTCTCTTAATAAGTCATTGTAATGTAACATGATAAATACTTACCAATAATTAATTTAAATAAAAATGTAAAAATTTCTTTAAAAATTTAATTTTACCTATTGAACATAACGTAACGTCATAAATTACAATCACCGATAACTGGTTCGTCAGAACTATTTTTTAATAATTATAAAGTTTTTATATCAATCATTATAAGGAAATTTAAAATGATAATCGATTTAATTTTAATTGGAATATTATCTGGTTTTATTGCTGGATTTATGGGTGCAGGAACTGGTCTAACCATAATACCAATGTTTATTTATTATTTTCATATTGTACTTGGTTACAGCTTAACCTCAACTCTTATTGTATCTACAGATACTGCAATCGCAATAATGACATTTACATCATTATTTAACTATATGCTTCGTAAAAGTAATGAGAAAATAGATAGCAAGGCAAGCTATTTAAAAATACACTTGTAATACTTGTTATTACCGCGATAATTGGAATATTCATTAAACGCAATATTAATCAATATTTTTATGTATTTTTCATGGTGGCTATTCTAGTATATTTTGGCTTTATCACAATAAAAAAACGCAAAGATCAAGCAACTACAACAACTATCAACCCTATTATATTTTATGCCAAAGTATTTGTAGTAGCAGTAATTAGTACAATATCTGGTACTGGTACTGGCAAAATTTTAATTCCATTGTTAAGAGGCTATGGATTAGAAAGAAGTTGTGCAATCAAAAATGCTAAGAAAATAGCAATATTTAACTGTGCAATTATTACTTGTGCAAACCTAATAATAGATAAAAATGTACAGATGCCTCATTGTGTTGGATCAATTTATATTGCTGGTTTTATTACAGTATTATTAAGCAGTATATACCCTATGTACTTAGGGATAAAATTAGGTGAAAAATTCCATCCACAAGTTAATGACACAATATTTGGTTCTTATTTAATTTTCTCAGCAATGTCATTACTAATATTTCATGTATAACAAATTTATACCTAGGTTAATAATTAAAGTTGCATAAAACAACATAATTATAATTTATATAAGACTTTTATCTAATTTTAAGCAATTAACCTTGCATAATACCTTAGGGTATACAATATAATGATCTAATGAGATATATTCATATCTATACCAATAAATAGATCATACATAATTTGTAAATTAATTATCTGAAGAGGGAAATGTTATGAAAATAACAAATATCTTAATAGCTACTGTAATTAGTACTATTCTGATGTCATGTGGTGGCGGTAATAGCAGCTCAAATCAAACTAGAAATGGGACAGATGCGTTTAATAAAAGCACGTTGTCAGTTCAACAGGGGAAATCAGGAGATTTAATCTTAAGTCTAGAGGGTGGCAATAATGTTGGCACTGACTTTACCATAACATCTTCAAATACAAATGTGGCAACTACTAATGTACCAAACTGTACTTTATCTAGCGGCGGACACAAATCGAGCTATTGCAATATTATTATTCATGGAAAAGCAAATGGTGATGCTACAATTAGCGCTTCTGCAAATGGCTTCCCTACAGTTACTGCTAATGTAACCGTACAAACCTCAAAAGTCCCAGGTTCTCTAATTTTTAGCAAGCCGTCCGAATCTGTTGCAGTTGGCAGTGAAAATCATGTTGATTTAATTTTATTTAATAGCTCAGGTGAATCAATAGACGCAACTATCACATCAAATAATAGCAATGTAACACCAAGTCCAACAGTTTGTCATTTATCTAGTGGCGCAGGTATGTATTGCCCAATTACATTAATCGGCAATGAGTCTGGTAATTCAATAATTACAGCTTCAGCATCACCAAACTACGAATCTAAAATGATTGTATATTCTCTTGAATCATCTAATATCAAATATGGTGACATACAATTTAACCAAAACTCATTAAAAATGACACCTGGTATGATTACTACTGTTGAATTACAATTATTAGACAGTACAGGGATTGTAAATGACGTAGTAACAATAGAATCAATACCTGGTATAGCAGATGTATCTAGAACAACTTGTAAACTTTCTAGCACATTAAATAAACGGTCTTGCGTAATTAACATCGCAGCTGAATCCATAGGTACTGGACAAATTAAAGCTCGATCAATTTATAATGGTCATGTATATAAAATTGCTCCGATTAATATCTCTGTAGGTTACAATAAGTTTAGCATCTCAACTTCACTAATGGGAATGACTCAAACTATATATGCTGGAACAAATTATGGTGCTATGTTCACATTTACTAATAACTCTACCACCACAATTAATAACATGAAAGCTATTGTAACTTATGGTGGACAAATAATAGACGGCGAAGAAGTTGAAGACACTTGTGTCAGTTTACCTGCTGGGCAATCGTGTACTGTTAATATTTTTGACTTAAATATTCCTAATCCATCGTCTCCACATGATATCTCATATATAAATGTTAAGTTGGTAGACAATTATAATAACTACTTGTATTCATATCAAATTAATATTGCTGCAATACCTTTTGTTCAAAACTATGCTTCATATCGCTTGTCGAATGTTCTAGAACAAGATTTATGGTTAGTTGCACTAGGCGTTAATGAAAATGGACAAGCTACTGTAAAGTTTACACCAACTGGAGAAGCAAACACATTGCTAGGATCTCTACTTGATCCATCAGCATCTTATGAGTCTGGACAAATTTTAGTTCCAAATACACCATTAGGACTAGTTTTTTATCAACCAAACTATTCCATATATGCACCAGCCCCTAATACTGGTAAGGGCGGACTTATGTATGTTTCATTGGAATCTCCTGTTTATGAACCACATGGGAATGTTGGAATAAATCTACGAAACCCATCAGACCCTAACCAAAATATAATTTTCTCAGTTTATGAGCCAAATGTATTTAACGCTGCTACTTCTGGTCAATTTCTCGCAAATCTAGATACAACCGCTATAAATTTCTATGGTGTTACCCAAACATTTTGGGGGGTTGCCACATCATCAAATATTAATTTAGATATTGGAATGTCACCTCAATATAGCAGTTTATCTACTTCAGAAATGTTTGATCAGATCCAACAATATCTACAGACATGGCCTAATTTCTGGGGAATAGAATCATCATTTGTTAAATCAAGTAACGGTTCTTGGATTAGACTATATGGATTAGCAAATTATTATAATCAATACTCAAGTACCAATCCAAATGGATTAGATCCAAACTTTTATAATAACTATGTCAATAAACTATGGGATTTTTATCAACAAGAAAGGGGTAACTACATTTATATTGATGCCAATGAAATTTCTCAAAATTCCAACTGCACATTAAGAGCATATATTCCAACAGGAGAAAATAGAATGATTGTTGAATCAGCTCCAGGATCAATTTGCCCTCAAAATGCAGGCACAGGTTATCTACCGTTTTATTGGACAAAATTTACTATAAATGATTTCGTGGGTGGGGCTTCTACTGCTGCATCTACATTATGGGGTCCAAATGGATCATATCAATCAATGGGTAAATATGTTTCTGCTGGACAAAGTGTTGGCTTTTTACCATATTGTTCACAGCCTCAATTTGTATATGGTCCATCGTCATTTAATGAATCTACAGTACAAAGTAAATATTGGACCAATCAATATTCTTCATGTTTAGGTTACACAAGTGACGATGTTATTAATCAATATGATAAAATTTTACATAAATATGTACCATCAATTTATGGATGGACATATGATGATGCTTTAGATATAAGCAGTGAGGTGACTACTGATCCTACCTTATTTGGATTTACTTTAAAAGTTCATAAATTCAAATAATTATTCTTAATCTTTTATAAAAGGTAGAATTTATTCTACCTTTTTGTATATATTTACATATAAAAAAGCATAATATTATAGGCAAATCTATTAAAAATTAGAAATAAACAAGTAAATTCAGAGTAATAAAAGGAACAATATAATAAGCAACATTTCTCGCGAATAATACTTATAGTTTTTAATCCATGATGAAGTTTTATAAAGCATATTTAACTTAGTAGCATATTTTTGGAAATTTAAAATGAATAAAAAACTCGCACTCTTTTTGGATTTTATCCCTTGGTTTGTTTTTTCAGAAGTTTATACTCCAACTACACTAGGTGTCATCAAAGCTTCAATAGCGGCAATCATAGTTTCTTTGATTCTCGATTGGCAAGATATTAAGAAATTGTTTTGGTTACCTATCGCATCACTCATTTATTTTGTTTTAATTTCCGTAAATGCAGTATTTGATGTATCACCATGGCTAATATCTCATCCAGCAATTGTTGTCAATCTAGCTATAGCTATCATAATCTGGTTATCATTAATTATAAATAAACCTTTCACCATGCAATACGCAAAAGAAGAGACACCTCCTACATTCTGGAAAAGTCCATTATTTATCAGAGTAAATCAATATTTGACACTACTATGGGCTGTATCTCTATCAATTTCAGCTCTTCCTGGACTCTTCATTCCAGAAAAAGTATATTCAGCATCTTTATTCTGGAATTATGGTTTAAATGTAATCTGCTTTGCTATTCCAATTTTTTTTAAAGATAAATTTATCGACTGGATTATCGCCAATAATTTTTGGCAAACAGTTAAAACACTACCGCCTGTAAATTCGCCATTTTTACAAAATGGATATGCTCCTATTCATAGCGAGATTTATGTAGATAATCTAGAAGTAGTTGGCGAAATACCTTTAGAGCTTAATGGAAGCTATCTAAGAAATGGACCTAATCCATACTTTACACCATATACTTATACATATCCTATTGATGGAGATGGGATGATCCACCAAATAAGTATAAAAAATGGTCAAGCAAGCTATAAAAATGCCTTTGTCATGACTAATGGGCTTAAATCAGAAATAAAGGCTGGAAAAGCATTATATGGTGGAATAAATCTTCCAATTCCTCCAGATCCAAGGCTAGTTTCTGATAAAAATTTGAATACCAAAGAACCAGCAAATATTCATGTAATAAAATGGAAAAATAATCTGCTTGCTTTATATGAATCTGCACCAGCATATCTTCTAAATACAAATCTTGAAACTATCCAAGAGTGGAAACCTGAATCTATCTCAGATAATAGATTTTCTATCAATGCGCATCACCGCGTTGATAAAAAGACTGGCATGATTTATATGTTTTCATATGATATAGAAAAAGACCCTCTAGTTATTCACGAATTTAATAGTGAATATGAATTAGTGCGTACTAAAAAAATAGACAAAGAACGTATCTCAATGATTCATGATTTTGTGATTACTGATAATTATATTATCGTCTTTGATTTTCCAGCTATATTTAATACTGAGAATATGGCAAATGATAACTTCCTTACTTTTGAAGAAAGTTTAACTGTTACTATATTTCTAATCAAACGTAGTGATTTTTCAGTAACAACAATAGAGAACATTCCTTCATTCTTTGTATATCATTTTGTGAATGCTTATGAAGAAAACAATAAGATTATCGTAGATATGGCTCATTACGAAAAATTATTTTTGGGTAATGCAGATACTATAGAATCAGAAACATCTAAGTTATATAGAGGAATCATTGATCTAGATAATAATAGTTATAGTCATAATTGCCTATGCCAAGAACATATTGTTGAATTTCCACAATATAATCTAGAATACTGTGGACAGGCTTATAGATATTGCTACCTCCCTATTGAAGATCCAAATACAGCTCTTTTTCATTCAATAATGAAATATGATTTTCAAACAAATAACTATCTTGTATTTGACTTTGGAAATAATTTTGAATTAAGCGAACCTACATTCATACCCAAAGCTAATGCAGAAAGTGAAGATGATGGTTATTTAGTATTTTTCATATATAACTCAGATATTGATAAAAGTGATTTTGTGATTTGTAATGCCAAAGATCTTTCAGAAATAGCACGAATTAAAATACCACAAAGAGTACCAAATGGTCTACATGGTGGGTGGATTTCAGATCTTTAATCAAAACGATTTGTTATTTGAAATATTTAAAGAAGCCTTATTCAAGAATGAGATAAAATAGCTTAATTAATGTCCCACTATTTCTACGAAAGACAAATCATGAATAACATGTTTAATAACGAAATGTTTACTTCGCCAGAAAAATGTATTGAAGAATGTGAAAAACAAATTAGCTTTGCTAATAACCTGATTACTTATTTAGAACAATACAAAATGCAAATGGAAGCCATGAAAACAATGGCAAACTCAGCTAAAGCTTTGCAAGATGTTAATCCACTAAATATGATGAATAAATTTATGGATTTTATGAGTCAATCAGCTAGTATGATTACACCTAAAGCAGATAACAAAAAACCTTCTAAGAAAAAATCAGAAGAGCCTGTTGAAGAAGATAATGCGTAAGCTATATTCATTTCTTACATACTGCGCGATACCTTTTATACCACTATACTTAACTAAACGTGGTAAAAAAAATCCTGACTATAATAGCAATTGGAATGAACGCTTTGGTATTCGTCTAACAAATACATCTCAAAAGCCAATTATTTGGTTACACAGCGTATCAGTTGGTGAAACCCGCGCTATGATAAAAATGGTTGAACTACTAGAAAAAAAACATCCAGAGTATCAAATTTTAATTACCACAATGACCCCAACTGGTCGTGAAACAGCTAAACAACTATATCCAAATGTAATTATCCATTACGTGCCATACGATATTCCATTTTGCGTAAATTCTTTTTTAAATACATTTAGTCCAACTGTTTGCGTGATTATGGAAACAGAAATTTGGCCAAATCTAATTTATTTTACTCACTCAAGAAGCATACCTATAATTTTAGCCAATGCCAGACTTTCTGATAAATCATATCGAGGGTATAAAAGATTCTCTTGGGCATTAAATCCAATCTTAAATTCAATCACAGCAATTTTATGTCAAGATGGGAACACTAAATTAAACTTTGATAAATTAAATTACTTAGGTAAGCTATCCAATACAGGAAACACAAAATTTGACTTAGAATTAAACGCAGACACCTTCGTAAAAATTGGTTTATTCAAGAGAGTAATTGACCATCGTAAGATAATTGTTTTCGCTTCAACTCGTGAGGGTGAAGAAGAATTAATTATTAGTAATTTAGATTTATCATTGGATGTGGTCTATCTAATCATCCCTAGACATCCTGAAAGATTTGAACAAATAGCACAACTCTTAGAAAATTTGAATATAAGATACCAACGCAGATCAAACATTCGAAAATTAGATTCAGATACAAAGGTGGTAATTGGCGATAGCATGGGCGAAATGCTTGCATACTATGCCGTGAGTCATCTTGCTATTATTGGTGGTAGTTTTGGTGGATTTGGTGGACAAAGTCCAATTGAAGCATTATTTATGGGAATACCTGTGATTTTTGGTCCGTCAATGTATAACTTTAGAACAGTTGCCAAAACTGCAATTGAAAACAACTGTGCAATTCAAGTTTCAGATGTTTCAAAATTAGCTGAAACCATCAATAATTTAGTTAATCACGAGCACGAATATAATCACATTAGAAATAACTGCGTAGAATACATTAATAAAAACAAAGGTGCTTCTGAGCGTGTTGTTAAAGTTATTGCCAAATATTTATAAATGTTTCACATGAAACATCAAGAGGATAATCGTGAAAAATCTATTAATTATTACTGGTGCAAGTAGCGGTATTGGTTTAGCTTGCATTGAAACATTCTTATCTAAAGAGAACTTGCATATTTTAGCAATAAGTCGCAATGTGAGTGAAATAACAATACAAAACAATAATCTATATAAATTAAATTGTAACGTAACAGACTATAATCAACTGGAAACTACATTAAAAGAGTATCTATCTAATTTCAAAATTATTGGACTTATAAATGCTGCTGGAGTGGTTTCACTTGGAGATTTTCCTAGTAATCACTTAGACTCACAAAAAATGATTAATGTAAACATCTCTGGACTTACTAACTGCATTGAGCTAATTTTACCTGTAATGCGTAAACAAATGTATGGGACTATCATTAATCTAAGCTCTCTTGCAGATCGTTACCCACGTCCAAATAATATAGTCTATGCAGCTACCAAATCTTATGTCAAAAGCATCTCTGATTCTCTTAGACTACAGAATGCCAAATATAATATTCGTGTGGTGAACATAGCACCTGCATTAATTGAAACACCAATGTTAACTAAGCAATTTGGTATTAAAGATAATTTAATCAATGTGAATGATTTTGTGAAAATAATTAAATTTATCTTTGACCAACCACAAAATATTTGTATACGTGACATCGTTATTGCACCGACTAATTATGAAGGATAATCACATTGACATCCGTCAATTAGCTATAGGCGATGCTGATAACTTTATCGAAGCAATGAAATTAAGTACAGAAATCCATACAAATTGGGTTAATCCTCCTCTAGACATTCAGTCTTTCACAGATTACTTAGAAAAATTTAACAACGATTCAAATTATAGTTTTATTATTTACAATAAATCTACACCTGAAATAATTCTTGGTATTGTAAACATTACACAAATTATCCGTGGCGTATTCCAAAATGGATTTCTAAGCTATTTTGCGACCCACCACGGACATAAAACTCTTACTATGTATAATGGGTTACAACAAATCATAAATTACGCTTTTGGCACGCTAAATTTACATCGTTTAGAAGCAAATATCCAACCAGATAACATACGTTCTATAAACTTAATAGAAAGACTAAATTTTGAATGTGAGGGATATTCAAAAGAGTATCTATTTATCAATGACAAATGGCGTGATCATAAACGTTATGCTCTTATAAATAATAAACATCAACTCTTAAAATAGTCTGATAAGAATCAAACCACAATTCTATTCTGGAATATATTTAGCAATACCTATGACACTAATAAGTACAAGTAAAACATTCACAGCAAGAAATATACTTAACCCATATTTAGAGATATTTAAGAATATTTCTGCGAGCATTGGTGCAAATCCAGAAATTGTTACACCTAAATTAAAACTAAGCGAACATGCAGTCATACGATACTTAAGTGGGAATATTTCAGCAAAAAAACTTGTTGTGTAAGAAATAATTGCACAAAAAGCTATTGCCATAATAGCAGCACCAATAACGCCAAATATTTTATTAAATATAATTCCACCACTAAATACAATTATTCCCAATACAAATAATAAGCTAGTAGATTTAACAGTATTAACTCGATTACCTTTTTGATCTGCCATAAATCCAAATAATGGAAATAGTAAAATTGACGCAAAGAATAAGATATTTATTATCAAAAATGCTGTATCTTTATTGATATGTAAGTGTAATTGAAAATAAGTCACTAAATAAGTAAAAATTAAATAATAGATAGCAGTTTGACCAGCAGATAAAGCTATCATTAACGTCATTTGCTTAGGCATTTTGGTAAAAATAGTTTTGATACTATATTTTTCAACATCTTCATCATTTGTATGTTCTTTAGTGAATTCAGGGTTTAATTTAATATAAACCAAGAAAAATACAAAACTTAAAATAAATGGAATACGCCATGCTAATGACTTTGTAACATCTTCTATTGGATGAAATGCATTACTAATCATTACTGATGCCCAACCAACTAATGAAGCTCCAAAACAACCAATAACTGAAATTGCATATACTGAACTAACTAATAAATTTTTATTTTTAGGATTAGTTTCCGCAGCAATCGCAATTAAACCTGAAAATTGACCTCCAGCAGATAATCCCTGACAGATGCGAAGTATAATTAACAATAATGGTGCGGCAATACCAATTTCTGCATATGTTGGTAAGAATCCTATTAAAGCTGTTGGAATTGCCATACACCAAATTGACAAATTAACTGCATAGAATTTACCGAACTTGTCACCAATAAAACCAAATATAACTGAACCAACTGGTCTAGCCAAAAATCCTATTGCAAAAGTTGCAAAAACTAATAATAATCCAACGAATTTACTTTCAGTTGTAAAAAAAGCTTTTGCAATACTAATAGCAAACATACCATAAATAGTAAAGTCATACCATTCAAGAATATTACCAAAAGACGTTTTAAGAAAATTATTAGTTTGGGGTGTGAAAATTTTTTTAATTTGTGTGTTCATTATATAACCTTTATATTTAGATAAAACAGAAACATAGAATTAAATCTATGAACAAGTTAGTATTTAAATACTGGCTATGCTCTTTGATGAATATTACTATTATGAAAATTAAATTGAGGTGTGTTATTCCTCGATCGATACAACATGAAATACTCCTAAAAATAAAAACTATTGTAAATATTAATTACATTATATCATAAATATTCAATACAATCAATATGTTGCAAAAATTCATTAACTATTTACTAATATAATTTAGTAAATAGTTAATGGCCTTGATATTGTATTTTAAACACACATAAATTGTATTCTAATCTATAAATTACTTTCTAATAAGAGTTAATAACAACATATTGTGAATAACTTTATTTAGACTATTAGTAATCTTAAGTTATCAACATTTTTATATAATTCATTTAATTTAATAACAATTAATATTGCATATTGTATATATTTATTATCAACTTAATTTGATATTAAATTTCTGTTATAAATTAATATTTTAGTTAATTCACATAAAATTTACTGCTTAATAATAACAATAAAATATTATATTAAATATATACTTATAAATTAAATACAAACTTTTAAAAATGTAATTTAACTTTTATATTGTTATTAAATATTGCTTATTAACATATTTAATAATATTTTCATATGTTATTCACAATTTGTTTTACTATAAAAATATACTTAATTAAATATTTATAAAGTTTATATTATTCTGTTTTAATTTAATTTAAATTAGATGTTAACAACTTAAACTAGTCTTAATAGTAATAATAAATTATTTAATTATATATAATATAAATGATAAAATCATTGACTTGTTTTAGGAAATTAAGAAAAATGGCAAAAGAAGGTAAATATACTGTTGAAAAAATAACGTATTTAAAACAATGGACAGATCACTTATTTAGTTTTAAAACTACACGTGATTCTGGTTTTAAATTTATTCCTGGTCAGTTTGCACGACTTGGTGTAAAAAAAGAAGATGATACTTTTGTTTGGCGACCATATTCAATAGTTTCTGCAGATTATGATGAAGAATTAGAATTCTATTCAATTATAGTTCCAGATGGTGAATTTACACAAAGATTAAAAAACCTTAAAGTTGGTGATGATATTTATATTGATAAAACAAATTATGGTTTATTAACAACTGATAGATTTGAAAATGGTAAAGACTTATGGTTTTTATCAACTGGTACTGGATTAGCACCATTTATTTCAATTATGTATGAATTTGGAATCTGGGAACAGTATGAGAAAATTATATTAGTTCATGGTGTACGTGAAGTTGAAGAATTAACGTATCAAGATGAAATTAATTCATTCTTTACACATGAATACTATGGTGAATTAGTTAAAGATAAATTAATTTACGTTAAAGTTGTTTCACGTGAAACAACTGGTGGTGATTTATATGGTCGCATTACTACATTAATTGAAAATGGTGAATTGGAAAAATATGTAAATATTCCATTAACCATTGAAAATAGTCGTATTATGATATGTGGTAACCCACAGATGGTGGATGATACGCGTAAGATATTAGGTGCTAAAGGGTTAACTATTTCTAAGCGTGCTAATCCAGGTAATATGGCTGTAGAAAATTTATGGTAATTTATAATTAATGAATGATTATAAATTAATAATTGAAATTCTTAAAAAAGTTATTAGTGGTGCTAATTTAAATGAAGTAGTTAATGAATATAAAAATGAAGTTAACTATCCTAAAATAAAAAGTATTACATATAATTTAATCCGCTATTATTATTCAATCGAATATTTCACAAATAAATTATTAACTAAAAAAAATCCTAACTTAGATTTAATTATTAAAGTTGGGATTTATGAATTATGGTTAACTGAAAAACCTGAATATGCAATAATTAATGATTTAGTTGAATATACTAAAAATGAATTTAATGGACTTCAAGGTGTAATTAATGCTGTACTACGCAAATTTATTTTGCAAAAAAATGATTTAGTTGAAGAGTTAAATAAAGACTACAAGCTACTCTATAATTTACCAGATTGGTTAATTACCAAAATAAAAGAACAATATAAAACTCAAGCGTTAGATATTTTTAAATCATTTATGTTGCCACCATCTTTTGGTATCAGAATTAATCCACAAAAAATTACTCAAACAGAATATTTAAATAAATTAACTAATGAAAATATAGATTACACTATTATTAATAATAAAATTGTAATAAATAAAGCAATATCTGTTCAAAAAATTCCAATGTTTAATGATGGTTATGTAAGCATACAAGATATAGCTGCACAGTATTTATTAGATTTAATAAATAAAAATGATATTAAATTTAAAAATGTTTTAGATGCATGTGCTGCACCAGGTGGTAAAACTTGCCAAATCCTTGAAAACTATAAGTGTATTCTAACTGCATTAGAGGTAAATAAATCTAGATTAAGTCGTATTCAAGAAAATTTAGACAGATTAAATTTATCAGCAAAATTAATTAATGGTGATGCAACTAATAAAAAATGGTGGGATGGCTATAAGTTTGATTTTATTTTAGCAGATGTTCCATGTTCTGCAATTGGCACGATTAAACGAAATCCAGATATTAAAATTGTACGCCGTGAAATAGATATAAATAATTTTGTTAATATTCAACGCGAAATTGTAACTAATCTATGGGATTTATTATCTAATGATGGATATATGGTTTATTCAACTTGTTCCATATTAAATGAAGAAAATGAAGATAACATAAATTGGTTTAAAAATAGTTTAAGTAAATTTAAATTAATTGATGAAATAAAAATTTTACCAAGTGCAAATAGCGATGGATTATATTATGCACTTATTAAAAAAGGCTAGTATGTAAATGAAAAAAATTTGGATTGCTTTAGTTGGGATACTTTTTTTCATGGTTAGTTCAAGTTATTTTTATGTAACTGAATTGGAAAATAATCAATTACTATCATTTATTAATGATTATAATAAATTAATTAAATTTAATGAAGCAATTGGTGGATTGCTACTGATGCTAGTCGGAATATTTATTTATCAAATATATTTTCGTAAAAAAGGTCAATTTGGTTCAGTTCTTACTAAGAAAATATTTTTATTTATTACAATCATTATTTTAATTCCATCTCTCATTAATGTAAAAATCACTAATTACTTTATTAACAAAACTGTAAATCAATTATTTAATCCGCAAATTGAAGAGCTGTTAGAGAATAGTTTTAATATTGCTGATGCAAGCGTTAAATATTTTTCAAAAGATTTAAGTAAGAAATCAATAATTGCCGTGGAATACTTAAGATTAACTGGTAATAATAATGAATTATATGAGCTACATAGAATTAGAAATATCTTAGATGTAAGCGGAATAGGAATATACAGTAAAAATGGTACACTTGAAGGTTATGACATTAATAATAAAAATGTAAAATTTTCAACAGTACTTAAATTTAATATTAGTCAAGATATACAAAAATCTGGTTATTACTATGAGATAAATAGAGATAGTAATGGGGAATATATGTTTTATTACTATGTAAATTATGGTGATGATAAAGTAGTTTTAATTAGTCAAGACGCTCCTGATTTTATAAAAATTGATAATACCAAGATTATCCAAAATCGTAACCTATATCATGATTTATTGAAAAATAGAGATAGATTAAAATCAGTTTATACAAGTACATTAATCATTAGTGTACTGTTATCAATAATAATTGCAGTGGCATTATCATTATTCTTTGCTCAATTTATGATTAAACGGATTCAGAATATATTAATGTATATTGAGCAAATTAAACAAGGTAAATTTCCTAAAAAAGAAGCTTTCCAAGGAAGCGATGAACTATCTCAACTAGTGGTGGCATTTGACGATATGTCACAAAGTTTGGATAAAATGAATAAAGTTGAGAAAATGCAAAAAGAGCAAATTCTTACTTATAAAAATGATTTAGAAAATATTATAAATAATCTAAGTCTTGGAGTAGTTGTTTATGATGATAAATTTAATATTAAAAATATAAATAACATTACGGAATCAATTTTAGGTATTAATTTAGTTGATGCAATGTTTAAATCATTAAATGAATGGAAAAATGATTATAAACATTTAACCGATTTAATTGAACTAATTATTAAAGGTGTCGAGGTTGATTATAACGACTGGGAGGAAAACATTCTCATTCGAGTTAAATATACAATTAAAAATCTATACATTAGGACGGTAAAATTCTCTAATAATGGCAAAATAGAATACATTACACTGATTAGTGATGTAACAAATCTAATTAAAGCAAAACAAAACCAGGCTTGGGCAGATATTGCTAAACGTTTAGCGCATGAGATTAAAAATCCATTAACACCGATTGTACTATCTGCTGAACGTATTGAAATGAAGTTAACTCCTAAATTATCTGAAAAAGATCAGGACTTCTTACATAGGTTAATTAATCAGATTATTATTCAAGTTGATGATTTGAAAAATATGGTTAATAAATTTAGAGATTTTGCTAATATTAATAAACCAACTTTATTAAAAATAAGTATAAATACATTTTTTAATCAATTTATGGCGCTTTATGAGAATACAAATTACATTAAGCTTGAATCTCATTTAGATAGTAATCAGGAAATTAATGCAGATTCTGGACTATTAAGACAGGTTTTTCATAATCTAGTTAAAAATTCTTTAGAGAGTATAGAGGATCAAGAAAATAAAGAAATTTTGATTAAGTTATACCAGGATAGCGAAGGTATCTGTATTTTGATTAAAGACAATGGTAGTGGGTTTGACGAGATAATAATGAATAATCTTTTTGAACCATATCGTACTACAAAAGGAGTCAAAGGAAGTGGTCTTGGAATGGCGATTGTCAAGAAGATTATCGATGATCATAATGGGAAAATTGAAGTTTTTAATGACAACGGTGCTAATATTGTTGTAAAATTGCCACTTATTAGATAATTTTATTTATTGGAATTGGGTTAATGGAAAGAAATTTATTAATTGTAGACGACGAATTAGGTATTCGTGAATTATTGCGTGAGTGCTTAGAAGACGAAGGTTATACAGTTAAGCTTGCGGAAAATGCACTTGAAGCAGATAAAATTGTGAAAGAGCATAAGTTTGATTTGATATTGATGGATGTTTGGTTACCTGATATGGATGGAGTTTCTTTGTTTAAAAGATTCTTATCTAACGGTATCGTTACACCAGTAATTATGATGTCAGGTCATGCTTCAATTACTAGCGCTTTAGAGGCAATTAGAATTGGTGCGCGCGACTTCTTAGAAAAGCCTTTATCTTTAAGTAAGTTATTACCTTTAGTTGAAAAACATGCGTTAAAAGAACAAATTAATATAGAAGGTGCTTTAGAAGATATTTCTGAAATTATTACTTTAGATTTAAATAACGAGTTAAAACCAATTAAAGAAAGTTTAGAACGCCGTTACTTTATGTACCATTTAAATAAAAATAGAAATAATATAACTAAAGTTGCTGAAGTTTCAGGTGTGGATAGAGCGCACTTATATCGTAAGTTTAAAACTTTAGGTATAAAAATCAAGTAATAATTAGAAATAATATTAATAAAATTCCGTAACAAAGCTTACGGAATTAATTTTTTATAGATAGAAAATTATGCAAATCTTTAATTCATTAACTCATCAAAAAGAAGAGTTTAAACCTATTGAAGCAAATAGAATTCGTATGTATGTTTGTGGACAAACTGTATATGATTATTGTCATTTAGGACACGCTCGTAAAGCAGTTGTTTTTGATATGATTCGTCGCTGGTTTATTGCAAGTGGATATCAAGTTACGTTTGTTGAAAATATTACGGATATCGATGACAAAATTATTACTCGAGCTAATGAAAATAAAGAATCAATTTATGAATTAACAGAACGCTTTATTGGTTATATGCTAGAAGACTTTGATAGACTAGGTGTGCTTAGAGCTGATGTACAACCTAAAGCAACTGAGTATATTCCACAGATGCTTAACTTGATTCAAGGATTAATTGATAAAGGATTTGCTTATCAAGCAAAAAATGGTGATGTTTACTATCGAGTACGTAAGTTTGCTGGGTATGGAAAGCTATCTGGAAAATCGATAGATGATTTACGCGCTGGTGAACGAGTTGATGTTGATGGATTTAAAGAAGATCCACTAGATTTTGTGCTATGGAAATCATCTAAAAATGGCGAACCATTTTGGGAATCACAATTTGGTAATGGTCGTCCAGGTTGGCATATTGAGTGCTCGGCAATGTCTGAAGATATTTTAGGTAAAAATTTTGATATTCATGGTGGCGGTCAAGATCTGCAATTTCCACACCATGAAAATGAAATTGCGCAAAGCGAATCACATAATGGTTGTACCTTTGCTAATTATTGGATGCATAATGGTTTTCTAAATATAAATGATGAGAAGATGTCTAAGTCATTAGGAAATTTCTTTACGCTACGTGATGTACTTAATGAATATCATGCAGAAGTGGTACGTTTTTTCATGCTCAGAACTCATTATCGCAGTCCATTAAATTTTAGTCATGATAATTTGATTGATGCGAAGAATTCTTTGACTAAACTATATCAAGTATTGAGAGATTATGATTTAACTGCATTACCTGCAGCTGATATGAAAAATGAATATGTACAAAAATTTACTAATGCAATGAACGATGATTTTAACACCGCATTAGCAATAAGTGTATTGTTTGAAATAGTCTCACTATTAAATAAAGAGAAAAGTGAACAACTAGTTGCAAATTTAGTTTATTTAGCTAAAGCTATTGGCATACTGATAAGTAACCCTCAAGACTTCTTACAAGGCGGTTTAGAGGTTGATAGTGCTTATATTGAAGATATGATTGCAAAGCGTAAGCAAGCGCGTGCAGATAAAGATTTTGCCCTATCAGACAAAATACGTGATGAATTATTATCACAAGGAATTCTTCTTGAAGATAGTAAAAATGATACAATATGGCGAGTACAATAACTACTATTTGTGAGGTTTTATTATGAAGAAATTATTTATTTTATTATCTATTTTTGGTGTTAGTTGTTATGCTGATATAATGAGTTCAATGCCAGGTATGTCAGGTACTAGCTCTTGTGCTCAATCTTGTGATCCAGGTACTATTATAAAAGTATTAGGTGTGACAAGTGATAAAGCAAAAACTTTATCAACAACTGCATGTCAAACAGCTTGTATGGATCAATGTTTTGCGGGCAAAATAAATAATAAACAATCTTCAGAAATGTCTGCTCTTGATTGTAAAGATAGTCTTAAGAAAACATTTAGTTTTGGTAATTAGTAATAATTCACATAATTTCATTAGAAGGTTAAATATATATTTAACCTTTATTTTTAAATAATGGAGATATCTCATGGCATCAACTGAAACGTTAATTACCTTTGGCATCTATTTAGTTGCAATGTTAGGTATTGGTATTGCGGGTTATTTTTCAACTAAAAACTTAGATGATTATATTTTAGGTGGACGAAGTCTTGGTGGATTTGTAACTGCATTATCAGCAGGTGCATCTGATATGAGTGGATGGTTATTAATGGGATTACCTGGTGCAATATTTGCATTTGGTTTATCAAAAAGTTGGATTGCCATTGGATTATTAATTGGTGCATATCTAAATTGGCGATTGGTTGCATCACGACTTCGTATTTATACTGAATACTGCAATGATTCATTAACTTTACCAGAATACCTAAATGCTCGCTTTGAAGATAAAGCGAACTTGATTAAAATAATTACTGCAGTAGTAATCATTATATTTTTTACGCTATATTGTGCTTCAGGTGTGGTTGCTGGTGCCAAATTATTCCAAAGTACATTTGGTTGGTCATATCAAACATGTCTGTTTTTAGGAACTGCTGCAACGATTGCCTATGTATTGATTGGTGGGTTTCTAGCAATTAGCTGGACAGATACTATTCAAGCATCAATGATGTTTACTGCGCTGATAATTACTCCAGCAATGGTAATATTTTCATCTGGTGGTGTGCATTCAAGTATTGAGCAAGTGCGTGCATTAAATGAAGCATACGTGAGTTTAACAAGTAATGTTAAACCTTTAACGATTATTGCTTTACTTGGTTGGGGATTGGGTTATTTTGGTCAACCACATATTTTGGTAAGATTTATGGCAATTGGCTCGGTAAAAGACATGGCAACTGCACGTCGTATTGGTATGACGTGGATGTTCTTATGTTTAGCTGGTGCTATTGCTGTTGGTTTCTTTGGTATTGCTTTTTACTCAGGTCATCAAGATTTATTACCAGCTGTAGCTGCTGAGCCAGAAACAATATTTATCCAAGTAACTAGCTATTTATTTAATCCATGGATCTATGGTACCTTGTTAGCAGCAATCTTGGGTGCGATTATGAGTTCGTTATCATGTCAATTATTGGTAACATCAAGTGCATTAACTGAAGATATCTATAAGACATTTTTAAGAAAAAATGCATCACAAAAAGAATTGGTATTTATGGGTCGTGCCACAGTGCTATTGGTTGCGTTAATCGCAATTGCTTTAGCTTGGAATCCAGATAGTTCAATTTTAGACATGGTTAGCTATGCTTGGGCTGGTTTTGGTTCTGCATTTGGTCCATTAATTATTATTTCATTATTCTGGTCACGTGTAAATAAAAGTGGCGCTTTAGCTGGAATGATAGTTGGTACTGTAGCAGTACTATTAGGTAAGCAATTACATTGGTTTGATTTATTAGTTCCTGGATTTATTTTGTCTTCACTTGCAATTATTATTGTTAGTTTATTGACCGCAAAACCAAGTCAATCTATGCTTGATACATTTGCTAAAGTAGAAGATAAGATGAAACAAAACTAAGTTTTATTTGGAGATAAGTGATTTTGAAAAAATTATTTATAGGGTTATTAGGATTAGTTGCTGTACAAGCTTATGCAGATGTATATGTTGATGGTAATATTGGTTTAAATACTACATATGGAGCTTTTGCTTGGAATGTAGATGGTGGCTATATGATTAATAAAAACCTAGGTTTAGAAGGTGGTCTAACTTATAGTTCAGGATCTTATTATTGGAATAGTGATTATTGGATGTTTGATGGTGCCGTAAAAGGTGTTTTACCGCTATCTGATGTGTTTGCATTATATGGTAAGGCTGGTTTAGCACTAAACTCATATACTGGTGAATACAGTAATGCTAATTTAGGTATATTATTAGGTGTAGGTGCACAATTTAATCTAGATCGCTATTGGACATTACATGTAGAAGATTATGCATCTACTGGGTATGCTAATCCAAATTTCTTGATGTTTGGTGGACAGTATAATTTTTAATAATTACAGATTGTTACTTAATAAACAAGCATTGATTTTAATCAATGCTTGTTTATTATAAATGTTAGTTGCGATTAGAAGCAATCCTTTGCCTTTGTGGCTCTTGTGAAGGGTTAGAATTATTATAATCACTATAACGAGGTCTATTATCAACATATCTCTCATCTGCTGGATAATTACGAGGGGTATTGTTTCTTCTTGATAATAATGCAAAGCCCAATGCACCAAAAATGCATACGCCTAAACCAAGCAACCAATATCCAACATTTGAACTACCATCTTCGACAATTGTTGTATTATCAGTTGGTTGTTGACCATATGGATCATTTTGATTATAAGCGTTTGAATTTTGATTTGGATTACTGTATAATAATTATTAGTTGTACAGCCACCAGAGCCACCGCTATAGTACCCACCACCATTATTGTAGTTGTTGTTACCCCAACCATTAAATAATGATCCGATTAGCCAAGTCCCAGCTAGTCCACCTACTATACCATCCCAGAAGCCGCCCCCGTAAAAGCGGTCTCCGCCATATACTCTATCGCCACTATCTAGTCTGTCTCCACCGCGGAATTCACCACCATGAAACTCTCCTCCACCTCAGTGGAACCTATTATCATGGAATCCACTTCATCCACCACGATCAGCAAAGACATGGTTAATCAAGCCAATAGTTAATATAAATAGTGATATATATTTTTTATTCATTTAGTAATTCTCCAAAGATTTATTTATCTTTAATACATAATATTAATGCATTACAGCAGAATACTTGGTGATAATTTGTAAATTAAATAAAAATTAGGATGTCAAGGAACTTGCAAATGCAAATTAATTTGACAAATATAAGAAGTGTTTGTTAAGTTGAATGAAGATTAAACATGGTCGGGGCGGTGGGATTCGAACTCACGACCCCTTGTTCCCAAAACAAGTGCGCTAACCAGACTGCGCTACGCCCCGATGTATTTTGACAAATAAGAAATGGGGTGGATAATGGGGCTCGAACCCACGACAACCGGAATCACAATCCGGGGCTCTACCAACTGAGCTATATCCACCATTGATAATTGTTTTTGCTAACTGGTGCGCCCGACAGGACTCGAACCTGTAACCCCCGCCTTAGAAGGGCGGTGCTCTATCCAGTTGAGCTACGAGCACAAGAAAGCTTGTGACAATATTTTTAGTATGGTCGGGGCGGTGGGATTCGAACTCACGACCCCTTGTTCCCAAAACAAGTGCGCTAACCAGACTGCGCTACGCCCCGATACTAATTAATGGTGCTTTCACACCAAGAGCAGAATTATATATTAATAAATATTTACTGTCAAGATTTTTCTAAATATTCATGCGTTTGCATTTCTTCTAATCTACTAATGGTGCGGGTAAACTCATTAGCAAAATCACCATCGGTATAGATATCATAAATTGGAACTTTACTAGTTAAGGCAACCTTACAACTCTCGTCATAAAGTACGTCAATCAACCATGTGAAGCGACGCGCAATATCTTTCTGTTCAGAGCTTAGTTGATAGACGTCACTTATAAAAATCCATTCAAACTGCTTACTTAATTCAATATAATCAAGCTGACTCCGCATGTTACCGCAGATTATTGAGAAATCTAACCAGACGCAATTATTGCCAAATTTAATTGTTGGTAACTCGCGACTACAAATTTCTAAAGCGCCATAGTGCACTTCATTTTTTAGGTTTACTGATTGGAATATTTCTTCAAGTAAATTATTGGCATTAGGCTTATTGATGATAAATAACTCATTAAATGAGTGATTAATTAGTCGGTAATCTTGCTTACTATTTAAGCAAGAGATATTGAGCCAATGTTTAATTGTTTCTATGGCAGGTAAAAATCTTTCGCGCATCAAGCCATTTGGCCATAAACCATCGGGGTGATAATTAGATGAAGTTACGATATAAATATTTTGTTTAAATAAACCATCTAGCAGTTTTTTCATAATCATTGCTGTTGCGATATCACTAATGTGCATCTCATCTAGATAAATTATGTCGTAACTTTTTTTAAGTTCTTGAGTAATGTGCATCACAGGGTCATCAATGTTTAGTGTGGCTAATTGACTGTGTATATCACGCATGAACTCATGAAAATGCTTACGAAGTTTACGTGGAGTTTGGGTACATTGAAACATCGCATTCATAATCATTGACTTGCCACGACCGACGTCACCATAAATGTAGTAGCCTAATTTATTATTTTTGCTAAATAGCCTCGTGATAAAATTCTGTTTAGAAAAAGAATTAAGAAATAGTTGCAATTCATTAAAAAGTTGCTTTTGAGCCAAATCTGGTTTTAAATTTCCATTGTAGATTTGTTCTTGATACCAGTTAGTCAAATTACTCATAGTGCTTTGATGATCTATACAATAAAAGACTATTTTACGTTAAATATAAATACGAATGCAAGGGGCTACATGAGCTTATCAATAAAAGATCCTCGACAGTTTAGTCAAATTTACCCAGACTCTAATATGTTAATCAACCAATCGTTACATGATTTAAGTCGCAATGAAGATGATTCTTTGATGTGTGCGTTGATTGAGGATATGTTAAAACAGCATCAAGATCAAACGTTAAGTGTTGGGTTTAATTTGGCGCCGAATTTAGAGGTGGCTAATTATATTTGGGATTCAATGCAGAAAGTAATCAATAAATCTCAAACGAGTAAGACATACTATTTTGCGATGCCAGTTATATTGGTAGTTGGAAGTAAGGCTCAAGTAAAATTAGATAATTCATTAAATACATTGGCAATAAAAGGTTTATTTACTAAGCATCAAGTGTTTACTAACGACTTTACTATTTATGATAATTTATATGATGTTAATTCATTAGCCAAATTAAAACCATCGCAATTATATAATTATTCACACAATGAATTTTCGACTGCAAATGTAATCAATTCTTTATCGAATAGTGAAATTATCAATATGGGTGAAGAGGTTCACTTGCGATTTATCGTTGGTTGTACTATTAATGCAGAGAATAATTTTAGTAATGCCAACTTTAATAAATCTAGCATGGAATTAATGCAGATTATTAACGATAAAATCAAACAAGATAGTGCAACTATTTTCCCAATTATTTTTGCGCCATGTAATATGAGTGAAGCAACTGTAGTTGGTAACTATTATAAAAACGAGCTTAACATCACTTTTAAATTGAGTAATTCGGTTAAGAAATACCGCTTATCAGGCAAAACTCCATACGTATTGCTTACTACAAGTAATGGTGTGATTCAGATTAGCCTGAAAATTAAAGAAGATGCTCAGGTAAATGAAGTGTTTGAATGGAGCTTGAGTTTTGTTGATAGCTTTGTTAAGGTGTCGCAAACATTGGAGCTTTTATTAAGTGATATGCGCCTAGAGATTACTTATGATGGTGAACTAAGTGCTTGATAAATTGAGTTTAATTCAGCAAATTGATGCTGTATTACCGCAAACACAGTGTACTAGATGTGGTTATCCATCTTGCCAAGAGTATGCTGAAGCAATAGCTAATTCTGATGCTGATATTAATCAATGTCCACCAGGTGGTGAAGATGGCATAGTTAAGCTTGCTGATATTATGCAAAAAAAGCCATTACAATTAAATCCAGAAAATGGTGAGTTTAAGCCGCGCCAAATAGCGGTAATTATCGAAGAAGATTGTATTGGCTGTACTTTATGTATTAAGGCTTGCCCAGTTGATGCAATTATTGGTGCAAATAAAATGATGCACACAGTTATTGCTGATGAATGTAGTGGTTGTGATTTGTGTGTGCCAGCCTGTCCTGTGGATTGTATCAAGATGATTGATGATCCACTACCGTGGACTGATGAACGTAAGCATAAAGCGCGTAATAGATTTGATGCACATAAAGATAGACGTGAAGCAGAGCATTTAGAACGCGAAGAGCGTTTGCGTCAGCAGACAGATTTATTTAAAAAAATGTCAAATCAAGGCAGTAGTGAAAATATTCCTAGTCAATCAAATCAAGATTTATTAGCGCAAATTATGAGCAAGGCTAAACAAGAAATTAAGTAAGATTAATTCATTTAAATTAAGTATAAATTAGCTAATAATTTTGCTTGTATTTAGTATGATTTACGCTAAATTTAACTAACATAAATAAAAAAAGGATATGCTATAATGACGAATTATAGTGTTAATAAAAAAGCATTATATGCAAGCGCTAATGTGCTTTATAAGCAGCTTCTTTTAGGTGGTGTTTGTATTGTTGCCTCGGCGTTAAGTTTTAATGTGAATGCTATAGTATCTGCGTGTTTTGGTTTTATTTTGGTATTTATTCCGACTCTGGTGTATGTCAAAATCTCTAATATGCGTAAGATAATGCCTGTTTATCAGGTGTATAGCAAACATCAAAAAGCAGAGTTAATGAAATTTACATTGAATTTTATTGGCTTTATTTTAGTGTTTGTGTTCTATAGAAATGTTCATGTTTTAGCTTTTTTTGCTACTTATGTGGTTACGCTAAGCAGTTACTGGTTGGGTCTTTTTTCTAAAGCGAAATAAGGTTTTGTTTAGTTTTTATGGAGTTTTTAATGGCGTCGACAACGGAATATATTGTTCACCATTTGACTTTCAATAATGTAACATTAAGTGGAAATGAAGGTGGATTTTGGTCACTCCATATTGATACATTTGCTATGTCAGCAATTCTTGGGTTTTTATTTATTGCGATTTTTGCTATCGTTGCAAGAAGAGCAAAAGTAGAGGCTCCAGGTAAGTTTCAGCTTTTTATCGAGTTGATAGTTGATATGGTAAATACACAAGTAAGGGATATTTATCATGGTAAAAGCAAGTTAATTGCACCTTTATCATTGACGATATTCTGTTGGGTGTTCTTATTCAACCTTATGGATTTATTGCCAGTTGATTTGATCTCATGGGTCAATCATATGACAGGTAATCCAGAAGCTCATTGGAGGGTAGTTCCTTCTGCTGATGTTAATACTACTTTTGCTATGTCGTTATCGGTTTTAGTGCTGATAATTGGCTATAGTATCAGTGCAAAAGGCTTAGGCGGTTGGACTAAAGAGGTGTTTACTAAACCATTTGGAAGCAGCCCGATTTTGTGGCCAGTAAATTTTATCTTCCAAATGATTGAGTTAGTCTCTAAACCTATTTCTCTTGCTTTGCGTCTATTCGGTAATATGTATGCTGGTGAATTAATTTTCATTCTAATTGCGTTGTTACCTGCAGGTGCACAGTGGGCGCTAGGTGGCCCATGGGCGATTTTCCATATTTTGATTATTACTTTACAGGCTTTTGTATTCATGGTTTTAACTATTGTTTACTTGAGTTTGGCAGTTGAAGATCATTAATTTGGTGTTTTTATAAAATTTTTATTTGACAAATTGTTTATTTAAATTTTTAAACTTTAGGAGTTTTTAATGGAAGCTATTATTGCTAATATTTCTGGTTATACGGCTTTAGCTGCTGCAATCATGATTGGTTTAGGTGCTTTTGGTACAGCATTAGGTTTTGGTATTTTGGGTGGTAAATTCTTAGAAGCTTCGGCTCGTCAACCTGAATTAGTTCCTATGTTACAAACTAAATTATTCATTATCGCTGGTTTATTGGATGCTATTTCAATGATCGGTGTTGGTATTGCATTATTATTCGTATTCAATAATCCAATTTTATCTACTGCTTTAAATTTATTGCAATCAGCTCACTAATTTAAAGTAGCTTTGTAAGGAGTTTTAGCGTGGATATTAATGCAACGTTAATAGGACAAGCAATAACATTTATAATACTTGTATTATTTACAATGAAGTTTGTTTGGCCACCATTAAATGGTATGCTGGAAGAGCGTGCAAAACGCATTGCTGATGGTTTAGCAGCTGCAGAAGAAGGTAAAAAACAACTTTTGAATGCAGAGTCTAAAGTAGCAGATGAACTTAAAAAAGTACATGCACGAGCTAATGAAATTGTTGCTAATGCCGAGAAATTGGCACATCAAACTATTGATGATGCTAAATTAAAAGCTCAGCTTGAAGCAGATAAAATTATTGCTAATGCAAAATCTCAACTTGAGCAAGATTTATTCCGTATGCGCGAAGACTTAAGACAACAGGTTTCTGATCTTGTAATCAAGGGTGCAGAACAAGTTGTACGCGCGGAAATTGATAAGTCTCGTCATGAAAAGTTATTAGCTCAACTAAAAGCGGAGTTATAAAATATTATGGCAGAAATGAGTACAGTTGCTCATCCGTATGCACGGGCATTATTTAATTTAGCTAAACAACAAGGCGATGAGAAAATGTGGTTGGGTGTCCTAACTACGCTAGAAGAACTCGTTGCTGATGAACAGTTTGCTTCATTATTAAATAATCCTGGAGTTGATTCAACACAGATTATTGCAGTTGTGCAGGCTTCATTAAAAGATAAAGCATATAAAGATGTTTTAAATTTTGTGAGTTTGTTGATTGAGAATAATCGTATTTTAGCGATTAGCGAAATACATAGTCTTTTCCGTGAGTTAGTTCTCGAAGATCAAAAACGCGGAGATGCTATTATTGAGTCGGCTTATGCAATGAGCAATGAAGAAATTCAAGATTTTGAGCAATTACTATCTAAAAAATTTGGGAAGAAAATCACTGCTAAAGTGGAATTAAATCCTGAGTTGATTGGTGGTATCAAAGTCACTATCAATGATAAAGTTGTTGATGGTTCGGTACGTGGTAGATTAGATAATCTAGCCGCTGAGCTAAATAAATAATAAATAGGAGCGATTCATGCAGTTAAATCCTTCTGAAATTAGTGATATTATTAAATCAAAAATCGATGGTAGCCAAAAGGACAGTGATTATCGTAGTAAAGGTACGGTTGTTTCTGTAACTGATGGTATTGTACGCATTTATGGTTTATCAGAAGTTATGCGAGGGGAAATGATTCTTTTCCCTGGTAATGTGTATGGTATGGCA
>RXKI01000032.1 GCA_003962895.1 Neisseriaceae bacterium | reverse complement strand
TTACCAAGAATTGAGCGCCAGATAAAAAATCCTATTAAAATTATAGCAATTAGAAATATAACTATCATGCTAAATGAGTCAAACCAATTGTTGGTATTACCTTCATCGATGAAGTATTCTAAGAAACCTATTCCAAGTGCCATAAATAAGAAGCTAGTAACATCAATTTTTACATTATCAGTTTTTTGTTTTGGCATGAAAAAATAAACTAAAGCAAAACCAGCTGCACATAATGGAACATTCACGTAAAAACACCAACGCCAAGTTAATTGCTCTGCAAGTACCCCACCAAAAATTGGCCCAATAATTGGTCCCATAACCACGCATAAACTATATACAGTCATGATTTTTGGTTGTTCTTCTTGAGTAAAATTCTGTGAGATATATGATTGGGCAATTGATGGTAAAAATGCGCCACCAATACCTTGAATAATTCTAAAAATAATCATTTCAGTAACAGAAGTTGCGATACCGCATAATACAGAAGATATGCCAAAGAGTAAGGTAGACACTAGAACTACATTTTTCATGCCAAACTTACGCACAAATAGCCCAGTTAGTGGTATACAAACAGCTGCTGCAACAATATAGCTCGTAATTGTAGTAGATACTTCAGTTAAATTTGCACTGAGAGAACCCATGATATGAGGTACTGCTACGCCGACAATTGTTAAATCTACAATTTCAGCAAGTGCTAATAAACTAACAGCGTAGGCAACAATGGTACGCGGCTCAAACCAAAATTTATTCATGTAGAACCTTGATTACAAAATAAGTACAACTTTTTTAAATGATATGTTGTGTTATAATTTTAATTCATTAAATAGTGCGTTATGTTAGCTTATATTGCTATTTATAACAACCATCAAGATTATTAATTTTGTCGGAAATTGATTTTAACTATGGCTAAACATTTAGAAACCACCGAGCATACTAAAGCTACGATTAGTGAAGCCTTTTGGTTGTTGTATGTCAAACATGGCATGGATAATGTGTCGGTAAAAGATATTATTAATAAAGCTGGCTATAACCGCAGTACTTTTTATCAATATTTTGACAATAAATATGCAGTTTTAGAGTATATTGAAGATGGAATTATTCAGCATTTTATTGATGCGCTTACTATGGTTTATCTAAATGAGGCTAAATTAGAGAGTTCTTTAGATATTATCGCTGAGTTATATTCATCGAGGGCTGAGTATTTGAGTGTACTTTTGGGGCATAATGGGAATCCTGCTTTTTTTCCTAAAGTTAAAGATAAAATTTATCCATTATGGATGAAGATAATTCGTATTGCAAATCCAAATGAAACAAGTAGATTAATTTTTGAATACTCAGTCTCTGGTGTATTTTCTGCAATTACTCATTGGTATAACAATGGCGCAACAATTTCAAGTAAAGAGTTAGCTGGCATGATGCGGCAAATTGCATTTAATGGAGCTGTATCAGAAATAGCTAAATTAGAGAATAAGAGTTTTGATTCGCAATAATTGGATTATGCCGAACATAAGTTTTTAGTTTATGAACGGCATTTTTATTGTCTAAGAAAATAGTTTATTAGCTAAACCAATGTAATTATGTGGTGTAAGATTAATCAATTTAGCTTTTTCTTCACTTGGTAAATCCAAGCTATTAACAAAATCTTTAATAATATTTGCATCAACTTTTTTGCCACGAGTTAAGTCTTTTAATTTTTCGTACGCATTTTCTACATTACATTTACGCATTACAGTTTGGATTGGTTCAGCAAGTAGTTCCCAGTTACTATCTAGGTCATTTTGAATTGCAGATACATTTATTTCTAGTTTGCCAATACCTTTTGCAAGAGATGATAACCCAAGTAAGCTATAACCAAAGCCAACACCAATATTACGTTGTACAGTTGAGTCAGTTAAATCACGTTGCCAACGAGAAACAGGAAGTTTTTCAGCTAGGTGCCCTAAAATAGCATTTGCTAAGCCAAAATTGCCCTCAGCATTCTCAAAATCAATTGGGTTTACTTTATGTGGCATTGTTGAGCTACCAACTTCACCAGCTTTTACTTTCTGTTTGAAGTAATTAATTGAAATGTAACTCCAAATATCACGACAAAAATCAATCAAAATTGTATTGATGCGACGGAGATTATCGTAAATTTCAGCTTGATAATCATGTGGCTCGATTTGTGTTGTGAATGGGTTAAAAGTTAGTTTTAGATTATTTTCAATGAAGTTTTGTGCTAGTTTATCCCAGCTCAGATTAGAGTAAGCAACTAAGTGAGCATTGTAGTTACCTACAGCACCATTAATTTTAGCTAAAAACTCTTGGTTTTTAAGTTGCTTGATTTGACGTTCTAATCGATAAACTACATTATAAATTTCTTTACCCATTGTTGATGGTGTAGCGGGTTGTCCATGTGTGCGGCACATCATTGAGATGTCTTTATATTCTGTAGATAGATGCTTTAATGATGCAACTATTTTATCTAATTCAGGGAGAATGATTTCATTCAGCGACTCTTTTAGCATCAATGCGTAGCTAGTATTGTTAATATCTTCTGATGTACAGGCAAAGTGCACCATTTCTTTATAATGGTTTAATACTGTATTTGGTGATATCTTATCTTTAATGAAGTATTCAACAGCCTTCACATCATGATTAGTCGTTGCTTCAATATTTTTAATTTGCTTTGCATCATCAACTGAGAAATTTGTCACGATACTATCGAGCAATGTTACTGAAAGAGTATCTAATTTTGGTAATTGAAACTCAGGATTATTAAATAAAAATTTAAGCCATTCAATTTCCACTTTTACGCGATATTTAGTTAAAGCAAATTCCGATACAAATGGCGCAAGTGAGTTTACTTTGCTACTATATCTGCCATCTAGTGGGCTAATTGCTAAAATTTGTTCCATATGATTCCTATATCAATTAATTCAATAAATTTTGTGGATTGCTAATAATAAAGTTAGCGATATTTTCTGTTGTAATGTTTATGCAACGTTGACGAGCTTCTAATGCTGCCCAACCAATATGTGCTGTTAAGATTGTATTCTCTAAATCAAGTAATGGGCAATCTGGTAGAGGTGGCTCATTAACTAAAACATCTAATCCAGCACCTGCTATTTTTTTGTTTTTAATTGCATCCGCCAAAGCCTGCTCATCAATTAAGCCACCACGAGCGGTATTAATTAAATACGCCGTTGGCTTCATTTTATTAAGAAAGTCTTTATTAATGATTTGTTGAGTATCTTTAGTTAAGGCGCAATTAAGTGAAATATAATCAGATTGTTCAGCCAATTCATCTAGGCTAACCTGACGAATATATGGAATATATTTCTCAGTACGGTTATAGGCAATGACAATCATGTTGAAAGCATGGGCAACTCGTGCAACGTCAAGTCCAATATTGCCAAGCCCAAGAACCCCTAGTGTTTTACCCTCTAATTCACTCATGGGAATCGATAGTGCAGTTTGTTTACTCCAACCATTTTCATGTAGCGCCGCTAACTGTTTTGGAAAATTTGTTGCTAGATTAAGTATTAGTTGAAAAGTCAACTGAGTAACAGATGCTGTGCCATATCCTGGGACGTTACATACTTTGATGCCTTTAGCTGTTGCGGCCGCTACATCAACATTATCAAAGCCTGTGGCAGTAATTGCAATTAATTTTACTTTATCAGATAGCTGATTAATTAATGACTCAGTTAGTTTAACTTTATTTAAGACTATAATTTCGCTATCTTGTGTAGCTTCAATTACTTTACCTTCATCGTTTAAATTTGAATAAACGTCAAATTCGCCCAACTGAGATAATTTGGTAAAGTATATATCATTTGTAGTAGTTATGGTATCTTTATCTAAAAGGGTAATTTTCATGATTGGACTCGCTACAAAGTATAATAATACTCAATATTATACTGTAATTATATGCTTATTATTAGTATAATATAGTGAGAGTCAAATCTTAGGAGAATAAAAATGTCATTAGATTTTACATTGCCAATTACATCTGGCGGAGAATTTCAACTAGCTAATTTAGATGAACCTTTGGTGTTATTTTTTTATCCACGCGATAATACGCCTGGTTGTACAGTTGAGAATCAAGATTTTAGTGCGCTATATCCTGAATTTATCAAGCTTGGTTATGAAGTCTTAGGTATTTCACGCGATAAGCATACAACTCACTGTAATTTTCAAAAGAAACATCAATTAACCCATCAATTACTAGCCGATCCAGATGAATCTGTCTGTAATTTGTTTGGGGTTATGAAAAATAAAACTATGTATGGTAAGGCTGTACGTGGGATTGAGCGTAGTACGTTTATTATTGATAAAGAAAAAAATATTGTAAAAGAGTGGCGCAAAGTCAATGTGCCAAATCATGCTCAAGAAGTTTTGGATTTTGTGCGTAGCTTATAAAAATATAGGAGTTGGCGATGAGTAGGTATGAAAATAAAGATTTGACTAAATCAGGTGTTGCAACTAGAAATATACATTTAGGTGTAAATCCAGACCCTGTGACTGGAGCTATGACGCCACCAATTTATCAGACCTCAACTTATGCTCAGGAAGCAGTTGGCGTAAATAAAGGACATACGTATTCGCGTTCATCAAATCCATCGGTATCAATGTTGGAAGCTAAGCTTGCAGGAATTGAGTACGCTAAATATGCTTTGGCGTTTTCAACTGGCTTATCAGCTACTTCAGCATTAATTATGGCAACATTACGTCAAGGCGATCATATTATTTGCTCAGATGTGATATTTGGTGGTACAACTAGGCTAATTGACCAAATATTTTCACGCTATGGGGTAACTGCCACTTATGTAGATGCATCTGATGTGAGTAATGTACAAAATGCAATTAAAGATAATACTAAATTAATTTTTCTTGAATCTCCAGCAAACCCTACGTTAAAATTAAATGATATACAAGCAATTTGTAAGGTGGCTAAATCTGAGCGGGATATTTTGGTATGTGTGGATAATACATTCCTAACTGGAGTATTACAGCTTCCACTTAAATTAGGTGCAGATATAGTTTTATATTCGACTACTAAGTATATCGAAGGGCATAATGCAGCAGTTGGTGGAGCACTAATTACCAATAATCAAGCACTATATGAAGAATTTAATTTTATTCGTAAAAGTGTTGGTTTTATTCAAGCTCCCATGGATGCATGGATAACAATGCAGGGAATTAAAACGCTTGAGTTAAGGGTTAAACAACACTCACAAAATGCGTATACTGTAGCAAAATTTTTAGAAAATCATCCGTTAGTGAAAATGGTAAATTATCCAGGTCTTGAAAGTTTTTCTCAAGCTGATTTGGCAAATCGACAACATATTGGTGGGCTACATGGCGGTATGATATCTTTTGAAGTTACTGGTGGGTTTGATCATGCTCTCAATGTAATGAATAATGTAAAGCTATTTACTTTGGCGGAGAGCTTAGGTGCTACGGAGAGTTTAATAACTCATCCAGCATCGATGACACATATTGGCATGACAAAAGAACAGCGCCAAGAATTTGGAATTAATGATGGGTTAATTAGGTTGTCAATTGGTTTAGAAAGTGTAGATGACATTATTCAAGATATTAAGATTGCAATTGAACAGAAAGTTTAATAAAAAACCACTTGTTAGATTACAAGTGGTTTTGTTTTAAGCGTTAAAGAAAACAAAGTGCTTACTTTTATACGCAACAGTCATTCGGTTTGCCCATTTTGGCGGGTTATTTGATAATGATTTATCATAATAGTAAGTCATTGATTTTGACTTTGTGGGCTCTTGGTAGTTTGCCAAAGATGTATTTACGTTATCAAAAGCTCGAGCAAGTTGCCCAGCTTCAGTAACATTATAATATTTAACCATCTCACTATAACTAGCAAACTCTAATTTTTGTGGTTTTTTTCTTGTCCAGCTAAATTGCCCAGATTTAAATATCTCGCTAC
>RXKI01000076.1:23139-28021 GCA_003962895.1 Neisseriaceae bacterium | reverse complement strand
AGCTTGTTGAATATGAAATGCTTGATATAATCAATAAAGATAGACTAAAACAACTAGTTACACAAGTACGAGTTCTTGGAAAAACATTTGATATGTACCAGCTTCCAGTTGGAGCAAATCGCAACCTCCCTATTTTGGTAGAACTGATTGTAAAATATGCTATTGCAAAATCGCAAGGTTACGACTCACATCAAGCGTTTATTCGCGGACAATTTGATTTTATACAAGGCGACTCAAACACATGAAAATTATAGTTATTAGTGGCTTATCTGGTGCTGGAAAATCAACAGCATTAAAAATTCTCGAAGATGCTGGTTACTATTGTGTGGATAACATTCCATTATCTCTAGTTGAGCAAGTTATCCCAATTTATCACGAACACCACTATGACAAAATTGCTATTGGAGTTGATGCGCGCACAAGTCATTTAATTGGACATTTACCAAAAGCACTTAAACAAATTCAGTCTCAATATATTGATATAAAATTATTATATTTAGATGCAACTAACGAATGTTTAATTAACCGATTTTCCGAAACGCGCCGCAAGCACCCTCTTTCAAATGAAAAATATACCATTGAAGAGAGTATTGAATACGAGCGTGAATTACTAGCAAACCTACGCTTATTATCGCATCCAATTGACACATCTCATTTATCCGCAAATGCTTTACGTAGTATGGTCAAACAATTTGTTGGCGCATCATTTAATCAAATGAATATTATTATTCAGTCATTTGGTTTTAAATATGGCCAGCCAATTGATTCAGATTTTGTCTTTGATGTGCGTTGTTTGCCAAATCCGCATTATAATAAAGAAATTAAAGAATTCAATGGTACGCAACAACCAATTATTGATTTTTTATCCAAAGAGCCAAAAGTTATCAAAATGCGTGATGATATTTACAAGATGGTTAGTGGCTGGTTTGAAGAATTTAGCCATGATAACCGCAACTATTTGACTATAGGTATTGGCTGTACGGGTGGAAAACATCGCTCAGTATTTTTAACTGAACAAATTGCACAGCTCATAAAAGAAAGTTTTGATTATAATGTAATTATTCGCCACCGCCAGATGCTAATTAAAGAATATACCTAATGTAGTAAGTTCAATAGTTTCTTTATATTCTCAATCTTACTATGCGTATTATCTGATTTAATTTGCCAGATTAATTTATTTTTACCATCATATTTACAAGTTTTTAACGCTTGCATCATCATGACAATTTTGATAGGCTCTATTGGTGGCTTATCAATGAATATTAAGTTGATTGAAGCATTATTCGCATCAATTTTCTGAATACCAAATTTGGTCGCAACTAAACGAATCTCATGCATAGCAATCAAATGTTTCACAGCATCAGGTGGTAATCCATAGCTATCAATTATTTCTTGATAAATTTCTTCGATTTTAATGCTTGTATCAGCTGTTGCTAAACGTTTATAGAATATCAAGCGTTCATGGATGTTTTCACAATAGTCAGTTGGTAAAATAGTTGAAGTATTTAGATTAACATCACAATATAATTCATCAGTATCTTGAATATTATGTTTGCTATTTTTTAATTTACGCACTGCTTTTTTAAGCATCTGAGTATATAATGACAAACCAACTTCTTTTATGTTCCCAGCTTGATTATCACCCAGTATCTCACCTGCACCACGGATTTCCAAATCATGCATAGCAAGATTAAAACCAGCACCCAACTCAGCAGTATGCACAATCGCATCAAGACGTTTCTCAGCATCTTTAGTGACATTTTCAGGTACGATCAAATAACAGTAAGCCTGATGATGCGAGCGCCCTACTCGACCTCGTAATTGATGAAGTTGCGCTAAGCCAAATTTATCTGCTCGATAAATCAATATCGTATTAGCATTTGGGATATCAATCCCTGTTTCAATAATCGTTGAACATAGTAGCAAATTAAACTTTTGATTAATAAAGTCTTTAATCGTTTGCTCTAAGGCATTTTCATTCATCTGCCCATGCGCAATGGCAATACGCAGTTCTGGCAAAAGCTCAACCAGTTTATCGTGCATCTTCTCAATTGATGCCACATCATTGTATAAAAAGAATACTTGACCACCACGGCGAATTTCACGCAAAATTGCTTCTCGTATAATTGAATTGTCATCGTGAGCAATTACCGTGTTTACCGGTAATCTACGTGATGGCGCGGTCGCAATAATTGAAAAATCACGAATACCATCTAGTGCCATAGATAATGTACGTGGAATTGGTGTTGCAGTCATGGTAAGTACATCGACATTACTACGCATTTGTTTGAAACGCTCTTTTTGCTTAACTCCAAAACGATGCTCTTCATCTATTACTACTAGCCCTAGAGAACTAAATTTCACATCATCTTGAATTAACCGATGAGTTCCAACCACAATATCAACTTTACCTTTAGCTAACAACTCTAAAGTTTGCGTCACTTCTTTTTTAGTTTTAAAACGCGATATCTCGGCAATCACCAAAGGAAAAGTTGCAAAACGATTAACTAAGTTTTGATATAACTGCTCAACTAATAATGTAGTAGGTGCAAGTATTGCCACCTGATAGCTATTCATTGCCGCAATAAATATTGCACGCATTGCAACCTCAGTTTTACCAAATCCAACATCACCACAAACCAATCTATCCATTGGCTTAAGATTGGTCATATCTTTGATAATATCATCAATGCTATTTTGTTGATCTTCGGTCGTTTCATAGCCAAAATTATTGGCAAATGTTTGATATTCTTCGGGGAGCTTAAATTTATAGCCTTCTTGAATTTCACGCTTTGCATAAAGCTCTAATAACTCTGCCGCGATGTCATTGACTTTTTGCTCAGCCTTTTGTTTAACTTTATCCCATTGCTTAGAGCCAAGTTTGGTTAATTCAACATTACCATTTTCTAAATGTGAATAACGGCTAATTAGATGTAAATTATGTACAGGAATATATAGCTTTGAATTATTTTGATAAATGACCTCGATCATTTCATATTCCATATCACCAATCTGCTGACTCATCAAACCATTGTAGCAACCGATCCCATGATTAAGATGTACAACCAAATCTCCAACCTTAATTTCCGCTAAATCACGAACTATCAAATCATTATTTAATTTAGCTTTAGTAGTAGTTCGATGTAATCTACGTTTATTAATCGCGCCTAATGGGTATAATTCGCTCTCAGTAACAAAGATATATTTATTATAAGTAAAACCCTGATATAAGTTACTTTGAATAATATATGCACCATTATCCAGCTTACTCTCTAAATTACTAACTGTAGCAATTTCAATTTTTGCAGCATCTAATGTTTGGCGTAATATTTCAGCACGACCAATACTATTTGCACAAATGAGGACAATGTTTTTTTTAGCTAAATCAGATATTTTATTAAATGGATTGTCTATTTTATTATCTACAGCCACATCAACAAGAGCAGAAAATCCAGCATAAAAGCTATCACTCTGAGCAATTTCCCATAACGTATGATGCTTTAACTTTTGCATTACCACATCCGTTTGCAAAAATAAATCTTTAGGTGCTATGCATGGGTATTGATAACTATAAAACTCATAGCGCTGCGTGACTTCTTGCCAATTTAACGTAAGTTGATTATGCAGATTTGCACTGTGAACTATTTGCCAATCATCATCAATATAATCAAAAATTGATGCACAACTAGCAAAAAATAACGGTAAATAAAACTCATTACCAGCTGGGAAAATATTACGTTTAATATCTTTAATCAGATTGCTATCCGCAAAATTAGGAAAATAGCAAATAAATCTATCAATGGTTTCTTTAATCGACTGGTTATCGGTTGAATACTCGCGTGAAGGTAGAAGCTCAATTTTATCTACCGCATCTAAATTTGTTTGCTCAGTTACATCAAACCAAAATAATGACTCAATCTCATCATCAAATAAATCTATTCGAATGGCATGGCGACTACCCATTGGCATAATATCAATTATTGAACCACGAATAGCAAACTCACCTGCTTCATAAACTTTAGTAACTAATTGATAACCAACGCTTACCAATCTTTGACGTAAAACCGTAATATCAAGTTTATCACCAACGCTTAGACATAGGACATGTTGATTAAAATATTCACAAGGTGGTAGCAATGTAGTGAGCGTATCTGCCTGAATCAGCACCACATCAAATTGCTTTTGTTGAATACCCCACAGAGTTTGTAAGCGACTTGCAATTAAATCTTTATATGGTGATTGGCGCTCATATGGCAAAACTTCATAAGAAGAGAAAACACCAAGCTTAATTTGTGGATTAAAAAATTTAACTTCTTCTTGGAGTCGATTAATTTGATAGGCATCATTGACTATATACAATAATGGTACTGAAGAATTTTCAACTAATTTGGCTAAAAATAAGCTATCACCACCTTGCGGTAATTTAGCTATGAAGTTTTTTTGTGAATGGGTTTTCTTAGGTAAGTCAAATAGCATGTAAATTCAATTATATTTTATAAGTTAAGCTAGTCATAATTTTTGAAGTCATTTTCATTGTTGCTTTTACAACTTGTGGCAACTCAGCTGCACCAGCATCATGAGCCATATGAGCATGATTTATCTCATCTGTACGCATTTGCTCAACTATTGCACGGCTTTTATTATCATGTTCTGGCAATAAATCCAGATGTTCAGTCAAATGTGACTCAACTTGTTTTTCTGTTTCTTCCAGAAAACCTAAATTCCATTTATCACCAAGTAAACCAGCACCAACACCGATTGCAAGACTCCCAAGATAAAACAACGGATTTAAAATACTAGTATGTCCGCCAAGCTCATGCACACGTGATTCAGTCCAGGCTAGATGCTCAATTTCTTCAAAGGCTGCGTGTTCAAATGCTTG
>RXKI01000076.1:18029-23089 GCA_003962895.1 Neisseriaceae bacterium | reverse complement strand
TAAAGCTTGACCTTGGTACAAACCTTGAGCACAAATTTCCCCTGTATGATTAACTCTCATCAAACCAATCACATGCTTACGCTCTTCATCAGTCAAATCGCACTCAGTAATCGCATCATCAGGATGTGTACGCTTAGAAACGGGCTTATTAAATAAATTTTTTAGAACTTTATCAACTTCTACAATTGCTTTATCTAGCATAGCAACCTCAATAAACTATTTATATATAGAATTATACCGAATAACCAGTCTAACTATTGTAAATATTCGCTTTACCACATTAATCATGTATGATAGAATCACTATTAATTATGGTATTTATTTGTGAAATTTATTACTTAGGAGTAAATTATGGATTTGAAAAAAATTGAAATTGGTACAGCTGAAGAATTTAACGTTGTTATCGAAATCCCTGCAGGAAGCGTTCCTATAAAATATGAAATGGATAAAGATTCTGGTGCGTTATTTGTAGATCGCTTCATTGGTACAGCTATGTCATACCCTGCAAATTATGGCTTCATTCCAAGTACTTTATCTGAAGATGGTGACCCAGCTGACGTAGTAGTTATTACACCTTATCCAATTATTGCTGGTGCTGTTGTTAAATGCCGTCCACTAGGCGTATTACGCATGGAAGATGAGAGCGGTATTGATGCAAAAATTATTGCAGTTCCAACTAAAAAATTATGTCCAATTTATGCTGAAGTAGATAAACTAGAAGACTTGCCTTCATTACAAATACAACAAATAGTACATTTCTTTGAAAATTACAAAAAATTGGAAAAAGGTAAATGGGTTAAATTATCTGGCGTTGAAGATGCTAATGCTGCAATTAAAGAAGTTAAAGACTCAATTGCTCGTTATAAATAATAAATTATTTGTAAAAATATATAAAGGCTAGAGAATATCTCTAGCCTTTACTATTTCACAATGTCAGTATTAGTTAAACTGCTTAGCAAATTTAGCTAATGCTTCAATACCACCGATCAAATCTTCATCTTCAGCACCAAATGATAAACGGATATAACCATGTTGACCAAATCCGCTACTACCTGGCACAGTTGCAACGTTTGCTTCTTCTAGTGCTCTAATACAGAAATCATCATCACCGATTCCTTTTACGCCTAAATCAGCTAATGACACCCAAACATATAGAGTAGCTTTTGGAACTGGAATATCTACATTAAAATATTTTTTAATTGCAGCCATCATCACGTCACGACGAGCCTTCATCAATGCATTAACTTCAGCAGTAATTTCATCAGCATGTTTAAAGGCAGCAATTGCCGCATGTTGACAAACTAAAGAAACACCAGTAGTACTTTGCGTAGTAAGCGCAATCAATACATCAATAATATCTTTACGTCCCATCACAAAACCAACGCGCCATCCAGTCATAGCAAAAGTTTTTGACGTACTTTGTATAACAAACACGTTATTTTTATATTCAGGGAAACTGCTGCATGAAACATATTCATCATCAGTATAAACTAGACCACTATAAACTTCATCGCTAATCACAATTAGGTCTAATTCAACCGCTACTTCCAAGATTGCTTTTATCTCTTCACGAGTATAAATTACACTCGTTGGATTGCATCCATTATTCAAAAATAAGAATTTACAATCAGCTTCATATGCTTTACGTAGTGCTTCTGGCGTTAATTTCCAACCATCTTCTAAAGTACTATTGATAATTACTGGACGACCACCCATAATTTTTGCAATCGCTGGATATGATACCCAGTATGGAGCTGGAATCATAACACCAAGATACTCATTTGGATATTTTTTAAGTGGCGAATTTAATCCACATAAATACTCTAATAATAAGTAAATAGCGAATTTACCACCAGTTGTAACTAAGCACTCATCTTCAGCATAGTCAGCACCATGAACTTCACGCATTCTATCTACTGCTGCTTTACGTAATACTTTTTCACCAGCTGTAATTGGATACGGAATATCACCGATATC
This sequence comes from Neisseriaceae bacterium, assembly GCA_003962895.1. Taxonomy (GTDB): domain Bacteria; phylum Pseudomonadota; class Gammaproteobacteria; order Burkholderiales; family UBA11063; genus Aquella. The sequence goes on along the minus strand of RXKI01000076.1, from coordinate 21,112 downwards.
AATAAATTTCATCGCGGCTTCACGAATAATCTTAGGAGTCTTTAATTTTGGCTCTCCAGCACTTAGATTAAATACACGAATACCTTGTGCTTTTTTTGATTGAGCAATCGAATTGATTACTACCGTCACCGACGCTTGAGGTTTACTAATCATTTTTGTACCTTCCTTGATTCTTCTATAATTATATTAAAAATATTCTCTATCATGCTAGATGAAACACCTAAGCTATTACAGATTTTTTTATGAAATTGGTTTAATTTATCTTCACGTTCTTTATCGTACACTGGCAAATTGTTATTTTTTTTATATTGCCCAATTGCACGCGAAATATCTTGTCTCTCTGAAATCAATTGAATAATTTGCTCATCAAGTTGCGTAATTTGACTACGTAACTGAGCAAGACTATTTTCATCAATTGAAAAATCACTATCTACTATATTTTTATTTGCCATAATGCTTAATAACTAGATTAAATTTATGTAATTTATACTGTACGTTATTATACCTTTTTTACCACGATAAACCGAGTAATATTCGGCTGTAAATCCTGTATCCCTTGTTTTATTACTTTCAGTCCATAACTCTTCGCAGCTTGAATTGAGCCAACCACTGCAGAGTGTTTAGGTAACATACCAGCCGCTAAATCTCGTGCGGCTTTTGCTGTATCACCCCAATCAACTGTCGTAAATCCATGGTGATTAATAAAACCCTTACACTGCTCAAATGCTGGAGTATACGAGTATAATGTAGTAACATCAGATAAATTGGTTTCTTCAAGCCCAAGTAAACACTGCTCAACATTTAATTGTAAGTCATCAATTGGCATAAAACTATATTTACCCATCGCTGAAAATGCTGGCCAAACAATCCCACTATTGTAATTCACAAATGGAAACACACCAACATCAATCTCACCACGATTTAAAGCAGATAACACACCATCCATATCAATTAGATAACGAATTTCTTGTTTACCATCATGTGCTTTTGCTGCATAAATTAACCCAGCTTCTTCAGAAAAAGAACCAACGTCTCCAGATACACCAATTATCATTATGATTACCTATTAAATTAACTCTGCTGCTTGTTTAATTAATTCAGCAGTTTTATCCCAACTTAAGCATGGATCAGTAATTGACAATCCACATAGATCTAAATTAGGGTTTTTCTCTGCATCTTGACGACCTTCTTTAATGAAGCTCTCAAGCATAAAACCTTTAACTAAATTATTTAAATGTGATTGCGTTTTTAAACTATTTAATACATTAAGTACGATATCGTATTGTGCATTATGATCTTTTTTGCCATTAATTACACAATTATCATGACTCACATCAACTATAACTGCAGGATTAGCTAAGCTATTCTTACTGTATAAATCATGTATTTCTTGTAAGCTAGCATTGTCGTAATTAATTGTACCATTGCCACCACGTAAAACCATGTGAGCATATCTATTACCACTAGTCTTAACTTCATAGCCATCAAACACCACATAGTGAGAATGCTGAGCAGCAATAATACTATTCATGCCAATCTTCAATGATCCACTAGTTGGATTTTTCATTCCCACAGGGCACTCCAACGATGAAGCAAAAATACGATGCTCTTGATCTTCCGTACTTCTAGCACCAATTGCCACCCAAGATAATAACTCTTGGAATCCTCGTGCATTATGCGTAAACAAGCATTCATCAGCAATAGGCAATCCCATTTCAGAAACTTCTACCATAAGTTTACGGCAATACCAAATTCCAGCTTCAATATCTGGCTCAGCTAATGGATTTGGTTGATTAATCGGACCTGTCCACCCTTTTGCTGTACGTGGCTTCTGAATATAGACACGCATAATAATTTTAATTTTATCTTTTACTTGCTCACTTAATTCAGATAATCGTTTAGCATAATCTAATACAGCAGGTTCAGGCCAAGCTGAACATGGTCCAACAATAAATAATTTACGATTATCACGCCCACTCAAGATATCTTCAATCTCTTGTTTGTGACGCGCAATATTTGCATATCCATTATCACTTAATGGAATTTTTTGAATAATTTCCTCAGATGTAGGAACTTTTTTTATAACTTCATATGACATTATTTATTGTAACCTTGTCTAACTCTATCTGCTAATTTTAATAGCATATTTTCTGTATCTTCCCAGCCGATACAAGGATCTGTAATTGACAATCCATCCATATCAATTGGATTTGCTGTCTCGGCATTTTGTTTACCTGATTTGATAAAGCTTTCAACCATAAAGCCTTTTACAAATTGACGATACTCTTTATGTTGAATTACTTCATCAATCACTTGCATAATGATTTCAGGTTGTCTATTATGCTCTTTATTACCATTAAGTAAACAATTATCATGACTTACATCAATCATAATCGCTGGATTATACACATTATTTTTCACAAAATTATCTGCGACTTCTTTGATGTGCTCAATAGAATAATTTGGCTCATTATTGCTACCACGCAGTACCATATGAGCATATTTATTTCCATCAGTAACTACTTCATTACCATCCAAAACAAAATAATGTGGATGCTGTGCAGCTAATACACTATTCACACCGATTTTCAATGAGCCATGCGTCGGATTTTTTATCCCAACTGGACAATCAATGCCTGAAGCAAAAATACGATGCTCTTGATCTTCAGAGCTACGTGCACCAATTGCTACCCAAGATAATAATTCAATAAAGCCACGTGCATTATGTGTATAAAGTGCCTCATCAGCAATAGGTAAGCCCATCTCAGCAATTTGCACCATCAATTTACGACAATACATCGCACCAGCTGCAATATCAGGGGAAGCTAATGGATCTGGTTGATTAACTGGTCCTGTCCAGCCTTTAATAGTCCGCGGTTTCTGAATATACACACGCATTACCAATTTCAATGCATCACTTACTTGCGACTCAATTTTTTTTAAGCGTTTAGCATATTCCAATACAGCAGTATTTGGCCAAGCAGAACATGGACCAACTACCATCAATAAACGGTTATCTTTACCACCTAATATGTCTTTGATTTCTTGCTGATGTTTCTCAATACTTTGATAACCTTCATCAC
>RXKI01000076.1:1514-17979 GCA_003962895.1 Neisseriaceae bacterium | reverse complement strand
AATTATTTCATCTGCAGTTGGTAATTTTTTAATTATTTTATATCCCATATCTACTCTCCCTTTAAACAATCAATTGCTTGCAGAATCATATTTTCTGCAACTGGAAATGCAACTTGATTGCCAATGTTTTTCATTGTCCCAATTCCATTTATCAAGACAACTTTAATTTCTTGATTTGAATTTTTCTTATCACCACGCATAGCAACCACAATATCTTGACTATTAAATTGTTTTAAATAGTCTTTCACGATATTTATCTTTGCAAGTAAGTTCTCGATAACTTGATAATCTTCTTGATTAATTAATCCTAATAACTCTGCAATTTTTGCTTCAACCAAAATACCATAACCAACAGCATAGCCATGTAGAACAGCAAAATTAGTAATTTTTTCTAACGCATGTCCAACTGTATGCCCAAAATTAAGCCCCATACGTAGATTTTGTTCTTTTTCATCAACTTCAACCACATAAGCCTTTAGCGAAACAGCACGATTAATAATATCAATTAAAACATCATGTTCTAATGCAATAATATTCTCGATATTGTTCGTACACTTCTCAACATATGCTTTATCAAAAGTTAAGAATATTTTAATAGCTTCAACTAAACCATTGATAATTTGTTCTTGTGGCAAACTTTGTAGAAAATTAATATCCATCAACACTGCTGAAGGTTGCCAAAATGCACCAATAATGTTTTTACCATAACTGGTATTTATCGCAGTTTTACCACCAACACTACTATCTAGCATAGATAAAAGCGTAGTCGGAACTTGTATTACACGAATACCACGCATATATGTTGCAGCTGTAAAACCAACTAGATCACCCACAACCCCACCACCTAAAGCAATGCATAAGGTATGGCGGTCACATTGTAACTTAAACATCTGCTCTTCAATTTTAGCCTTATTTTCAGCTGATTTATTTTTTTCACCAGATGGAAAAGTAATCAAATGCGTTGGATAGCTCAAAGATAAATCTTGAACTAATTTATCAGCATATAATTTGGCAACTTCTTCATCGCTAATTATCAAAATTTTGCTAACTTTACCAACTCGACCAATCAACTCATTTAATTGAGTTATGCATCCATTACCCAATACAATCGGATATGAATAAGCACTTTGTGCTGGTAAGCGAACATTAATTTGATTTAGCATTTTCTGAAGTACCAATAAATTTAAGAAGTAAACCCATGATTTTACCTGATTAATCCAATCAGATATTAATTTAATCAATGTTTCGACAATGACTGATTAGATAATTTACCTAATAGGCTTTTAGAAATTTGATTATTGGTATAACGTAACTCATCAATTTTTCTAATTACAAAAAATATTGAATTTAGTGCAGGGACTACATCTTGATAGTTAACCTTGGATAATGCGTCTTTAAACATATCATCTTTGCTACTAGCATCTTCTGACTCCCACATTTCTTGTAAGTCAAACACAGCCTCTGTCAAATAACCTACATAGCTTGGTATCGTTTGATTTTTTTTATCTGACTGCAATTTAGTTTGTAAATCCATCAAGACAACTGACAAAGTAAATAAAGCCGGATAATAATGTTCATCTAACATAGTTTGATCATTAGATAATGCAGCAATATCAACTTCACTAGTTAATACAAAATACAGATAACCCAGAAGCCAAGACTCTAGTGCTTGTTTTTCTTTTTCATTTAAATTATCCATCTTAACTACATTAGGTTGCTCTAAATTGATTAGTGGCTGTATTAATTTATTCTGCTCATAAAGCCTATCAGCCATATCCGAATATAAATTAACTAATTGGTCAATTAATTTAGAGAAATCTTGCTCATTACTAATTCTTTTCTCATCAAAAATCAGAAAATCAGGAATCAATAAATCCTCTTGCTCTTCATCATTAACAGATGAAAGGTATGAGCTAATCCACCCACTCACAAAATGTAAATCTAACCCAGCATAGGTATAACGTACCAACCAATTATTTAATTCAACTAAATTCAGTGATTTTTTCATAAAAGCCTCTATAAATCAATGTTATAATTTTATCATAATTACCAGTTAAATATTGTGGCTCATCCCAGATAAAGATCAAGTACAACCAATTAATTACAACAGGTTAAATATATGAATAAAAAATATTTCACATTAATTACCACTCTGTCACTAATAGCTTCAACAGTTTACGCTAAAGAGTCGATCAACTATAATTGCCAATTAGTTACTGGCAAAATAGTCAAGATTCCAAGAAACCCAGTCTTTAAATTCACTAAAGCGAAGAAATATAGTAAAGACAATTATCCAATGACGCATACGCAATTTTTCATTCATGCTGATGATGGCAATGACTATAAAGTTGTTGTTGATAATTTGTTTTACAAGTATATTTCGCCTGAGCAAATCACAAGTAATGAAGATGTGAATGTTATTAATGATTTCAATAATCGATTCAAGGTTGGCGATAATGTAAGTGCATGCGGAAAGACGTTTGATAAGAATGACAAGCTTGGCATACATTTCGTGCATCCAAGTAATTGTAGCACTACGCAGTTTAATGGCTTTTTAAAAATAAACGGTCAAGATATTACCAATAATAATTCATATTGTACAAGCTGTAGTTGTAAATAAATTATTGACGCGTCCAACAGTCTGCAACGTGGTCATTAATAACACCAATAGCTTGCAAGTGCGAATAGATTGTTACTGAACCAACAAATTTAAAACCACGCTTTTTTAAATCTTTAGTTACTTTGTCAGATAATTCACTCGTAGTTGGATTATCATAAATTGTTTGCGGTCGATTATCAATAATTTGATTATTTGTAAATGCCCAAATATATTTATCAAAGCTACCAAACTCTTGCTGAATTTGAATAAATTTTTGCGCATTGTTAACTGCTGCTTCTAATTTTCTGCGATTACGGATAATACCTGTGTTTTGCATCAACTTATCAATATCTTCTGCCGTATATTGCGCAACTTGATTAACATCAAACCCAGCAAAAGCAACACGATAATTTTCACGTTTAGCTAAAATAGTGTACCAACTAAGTCCAGCTTGCATTGTTTCTAAAAGCAAAAATTCAAAATGCGTGCGCTCATCATGAACAGGTCTGCCCCATTCGTTATCATGATAGGCACGATATAAATCATCTTTCTCACACCAACTACAACGAATTTTATTCATCTACGCTTCTATTTCTACGACGTAAGATTTGTGCTAATAATAAAACCAAGCAACTCAAAATAATGATTGGGTAATTTCCATATTTTTGATACGGAGTTTCACCAACTTTACCTTGTACATAATTAATCAGCATGTCTTGGATAAATGGCGTTAATTGTGCATCGATGTGCCCAAATGGATTAATGATTGTTGTTAGTCCACTATTTGTATCTTGGATATAATAACGTTGATTCTCCATTGCACGAGCTTGCGATAATTGTAAATGTTGATCTTCAGCAATCGTATGCCCATACCAAACCATATCACTAAGATTAACCATTAATGTTGATTGACGAGCAGAGCTGATTAACTCACTACCAAAACCATTTTCATAGCATAGATTAAATGCCAGTTTTTGATTTTTCACAACCAACGGCGCTTGATTTGGCGCTCCTTGACTAAATCCAACCATAGGAATACCCGCAAAGATATAAAATCTTCCCCAGATATCTTTAAGTGGAATATATTCACCAAATGGTACCAAATGTGATTTTGCATAATATGGATAACTACTCTCAGAGACTACGGTTACTGAATTTACATAGTTACCTTCATCGTCAATTTTCTTTGGCATACCAATAATCAAGGCCGAATTATTTAGTTCTGCAAGATGCTTAATATCATCTAAATATCCAGTTGGCAAATAATCCATATATAATGGAAATGCGGTCTCTGGTAAAATCGTAATATCAGCCTTGCTATTACTAATCATTTGCGCATACATATCCAAATGCTTCAAAAATAACTGCTGACTCCATTTTTCAGCTCCATCCACATTACCTTGCACCAATGAAACCTTGACTGGTTGACCGTAGTCTTCAGTATACTCAATTCCATGTACATAATAACCTGCAATGGCAATAACTACAAAATACAAAATAGCCAATCGATTACTTAATGTAATTTTTGGATTACGTACCGTCATTATTTTATTATTTACCAGCACATAAAATAAAAATCCAATTACACTCATGGCAAACCACGAAACACCATAGCTACCAAATATTGGAAATACGCCTTGCAATAAAAAATTATTAGTTTGAGTATAAGCAATGTCACACCATGAAAACCCAGTAAATACCCAGCCACGTAACCATTCACCAATTACCCAACTACTAGGCAAAAGAAATAGGTAATTAAACTCTTCACTTTTAGTACGACAATATTTAAATAATATCAATGATAATAATATATATATAGATAAAAATAAAACAAATCCAAGCATACCAATAGCTGAATTAAATACTCCAACCTTTATCACATCATAAAGCGAGTAGAACATCCAATAAAGCTGTGATAAGAAAAAGTTTGTACCAAACACAAAAGCACCAATAATCATCCGTTTAGTAGGTAATTGATTAGTTACCCAAATAAGTCCAAACATCGATACAATGATAAACATCGGTTTATTGTATGGCGCAAAAGCATATACAGAAATAAACCCAGCGGCTGCCAATAATAAGTATGGTTGAATTTTTTTTACAAAGTTCATAAACTACAATCTAATAATTACACTATTAATTTTTTTGCTATCAGCATGAAGAATTTCAATCAAGACACCATTAACTGTGATTTGCTCGGCTATGACAGGAATCTTGCCAAGTTTCTTGATAATATATCCACCAATAGTCTCAACATTATCATCACGCCAAGTTATACCAACTTTCTCACGTAACTGTTCAAGACTACAAAAACCTTTAATTCGATAAACATTTGGCGATATTTCTAAAACTACGTGCTCATCATTAGCTAAATCATGCTCATCATCAATTTCACCAATAATTTGCTCAATAATCATTTCAAGCGTTACAATCCCAATTACATTGGTAAACTCATCAACGACAATCGCCAAATGAATTTGCTGTAAACGCATTTCATATAATAGACTATCCAACGGCTTTAATTCAGGTACAAAAAACGCCTTACGACAAAAATCGATTAGTTTAAAGCTATCTGGTTCAATCAAATAATTAACAATATCTTTACTATGAAAAACACCAACTATTTCATTCAAATTGCCTTCAACCACAGGGAATCTTGAGTGACGAGTCTCTTGAATAATTTTAATAATCTCATCATTAGTCGCATCAACATCAATAAAATCAACTTCATGACGTGGCAACAATACATCTTTTACCCGCATATCACCAAATTGCAAAACCGCATCAATAAATGGCAACCCATCAATATCAAATATGCCATCTTGAGCAGCTTCCTTAATTAAAGATAATAATTCATTTCTACTTTTAATTTTTGGGGCAAATAAATTATCAAACAATGACATAGTTTATCCTTATATAGTGTATGGATTAGAATAACCAAGTGAAGCCATAATATCTATTTCTATTTGCTCCATTTTTTCAGCATCTAAATCATTTTGATGGTCGAATCCCTGCAAATGCAAAACTCCATGAACTAGCATATGAACATAATGACTAACCACACTCTTATTTTGCTCTAGAGCTTCTTGTCTAATCACTTCATCAGCTAATATTAGCTCACCTGTGAGCATATTAAATTGACTGCGCTGTTCTGCACACTCAAGTGAAATTACATTGGTTGGTTTGTTTTTATTACGATATTCTAAATTATAATTTTGTGAGGTCTCGTTATCAACAATAACGATAGAAAGTGAAACAACTGAATAACTTTGCTGTAAGCTACGACGAATGATTTTAGCAACCAAATTGCGATCTGGACGATCAACTGATTTAACTAAGCTAGTGTAACTGAAATTTAGCATGGATTTATATAAGAAAAGAGATGGTGCCGCGAGCCGGAATCGAACCGGCACGGGAATCACTTCCCGAGGGATTTTAAGTCCCTTGCGTCTACCTGTTCCGCCACCGCGGCAATGTTATTGCGTACGTGACACCATCATTTTTTTGTGGAGGCGGAGGTCGGAATCGAACCGGCGTCCACGGCTTTGCAGGCCGCTGCATAACCACTCTGCTACTCCGCCACAAGGCTAAAGCGTTTCGTGGAGCGGGAGACGAGATTCGAACTCGCGACCCCAACCTTGGCAAGGTTGTGCTCTACCAACTGAGCTACTCCCGCAAAACAACTAAACCTACATCAACCACATTTAGTGGAGCGGGAGACGAGATTCGAACTCGCGACCCCAACCTTGGCAAGGTTGTGCTCTACCAACTGAGCTACTCCCGCACTTAATGTCTTGCTGAGGTGGTTATTATTGCATAAGCAATTAAATATCGTCAAATTATTTTTGCGGTTTTTACTCTATTTTAACCAAAAAAAACATAACGCATTAATTTAACTAATTAATTTTTTAATGCAATTCACCCTGTTTCTTCCCTGATAACAAATAAATTGCAACAGAAACTATTCCAAAGAACAAATATCCAAGCGAATATTCAATCGGTACGATACGTAGATTAGCTTCTAAATCACCAATCCAGTACATTGATCCATCCAATCTAACTGAGTGTATTATTCCAAATAAAGAGATTACACTTAATATACCACTAGTGATAGCAACAGCTAAAAATCTTCGCTCAATCATATAGTAAAATAATGCAGCCCACAACGTTCCAGTAATGATAAACCCATTACCGAATGAAACTATTGCAAGCATATTATTGATTTTTCCATCACTATTAATATCAAGCATTGATTTAGTAATAGCATCAGCTCCTGGGCTTGAAACTAGCTTAATTGCTACCATGCGCGCAATTGATGGGAAAATACCTATAATTGCTGCTACATACAATTTTTTCTCACTAATCAAGAAAACTTGCATTGATATTTCAATACCAATAAAGAACAATACAGGTGCAAGCACTGACTCCGGAATTAAATCAATAAAATAGCCAACTAGCCCAAACCACGCACCAACACAAATTAATAAAACATTAATGAATAAATAACCAGAACGAGCGTTCATTTTTTTGTAAGCAGGAAATCCAGCATAAGGAGTTGTTTGCGCAGTTCCGCCAAAAAGACCAATTAGCATAGTTGAAATACCATCAACCATTAGTAAAACATTTGGCGAATAATTTGTACCCATTACTTGTGCGCTCTCTGTAACTGATACAGTACCAAAAATAACCAGTAATGCAAAAGGTAATGCGATTAAAAAGTATCGCGCAGCAGTAGAAAAATAACCGAATATTCCAAAATCAGGTCGAGGTAAATCCAAATGTAGATTGTGCATCGGAGGGATGTCAAAGCTTCCTGTTTGCACGTAATGAAATGAATAATAAAGAATTGTCCCTAAAACTATCGCAATTAAAATTGCAGGTAAATTCGCTGGTAATTTAAACCCTGCGAAATAAACCATGCTAATTACTGCTAGCACGGCAAAACTAACAATTGGGAACTCTAGCATATTGATTAGTGGCATAAACGCAATTAAACCAATTGCAACACCTGCTAGACCACCCAATAAAGCAACACTAGGTAAAAGATCTTTAATTTTATGCACAAAGAATGAAGTAACAAACTTAACAAATCCAATAAAGAAGCAACAAGCACAGCTTATATACCAGCTAGTGAGAGCCGCTTGATCTGGACTCATCCCCTGTTGTTTAAACATCAAAAAGGCAGGACCAACCACTGATAATGTTAAACCTATACAGGTTGGCGCATCTAAACCAGCAGGAAATGCTGTAATATCATCTCGCCCAGTTTTTTTTGATAGCCAAAATGCATACGCGATGAAAACAACGTTACAAAACAAAATCCCGATTGATAGACCTGGAATAATATGTTTTAAAACAATCTCTCCAGGCATTCCAAATACTACTGTGAGTAAAAAAGCTATGACCGCCATATTGGTCAAATTATCAAAAACTATTGTTGCCGAAGCACTTAAATCACCAACACTAAACCACTTATAACTAACAGCACTCATAATTTTTTCCTAGAAAATTAAAAAGTAAAATTTTCACCCAAATACACACGTTTTACCTGTTCATCATTAACCAAATCTTCTGGTAACCCACTTGCTAGTACCCGACCTTCGCTAATAATATAAGCCCTATCACAAATACGTAATGTCTCACGCACATTATGATCAGTAATAATCACTCCAATACCCAAATCTTTTAAGAATGATACAACTTTCTGAATATCAGCAACCGCAATTGGGTCAACCCCTGCAAAAGGTTCATCAAGTAAAATAAAGCGTGGATAGTTAGCTAAGGCACGCGCAATTTCACATCTACGACGCTCACCACCAGATAAAGCCATAGCATTAGAGTCACGTAAATGATCAATATTTAGCGAAGTTAATAATCTATCAACCTCTTTCTTGATAGTCTTTTTATCTAGTTTTTTTAATTCTAAAATGCAGCGAACATTTTCTTCAACTGTCATTTGACGAAAAATTGACGCTTCTTGTGGTAAATACCCCAAGCCTAATTCAGCACGTTTATGCACAGGAGTACTTTTTATGTTCTTGCCATCTAAATATATGTCCCCAGCATCACTAGCCAATAGTCCAGCCACCATGTAGAAACTTGTGGTTTTACCAGCCCCGTTTGGTCCCAATAGACCAATTACTTCATTGCTGTGGACATTAAACGAGACATCTTTAACTACAACGCGCTTTTTAAATTGTTTCTTTAGATGTTGAACATCCAAAAAACTACGTTCTTTATTCTCAGAATTGATCATTAGATTGACCTTTTTGATTTGGTTGCAATATAACGGTAACTCTACCAGATTTAGTAGAATTTACACCATTAGCATTAGCTGAACTAGCACTATACACTTGAGTTTTAGTGTTATAAGTTAATTTATCACCCATTACTTCATTATCACCTTTTTTAACTCGTGCGCGCCCTGTTAAAATTGCTACATCTGTTTTAGTTGAATAAACAAAATCGTTACATTGACCTTGAGTTTTTTCACCATCATCATTAGTTTGCTCAAAAGTAACTGGATTCCCTGTAACATGTACTGTTTTATTACCACCAGCATCTTGACTAGCCGTAGCTTGGTTTGCATGAACTATAATAGAGCCGCGAGTTACTACAACATTACCGGTAAATACAGTCACCATGTTTTTCTGATCAGCTGTAGCATTATCAGCTTCAATTTGAATTGGCTTAGTACTATCATCTTTTAATGCAAAAGCACTAAAACTTAGTGCACTTAAAACACATAAAATTAATATTTTATTAATTCGTAACATAAATAATTTTCACCCGTGATTCAATCGTCAAGAACTGACTTTCATAATTAAATTTTGCGCCACTTCCAGTCAAGATACTATTACCTTGAGTAGCTTTTATATTTTCTTTTGTTGAAATTAATTTACTTGCTGTATCTATACTTACATTGCTAGTATCTAAAATTATATTCTTATTCTCAGTTGATGCAATATTGACCATATTTACCGCATCAGCTAGAAAAGCAGTAGAGTTTTTGGTATCAATCCAACCATTTGCACTAGTTAATTTCTGTGCTAATAAATTAGTTGTTTTATCGTATGCTTTAAAGGTTAGATTAGAGAAATGAATTTTGTCATCATCTGGAAATTGCAAAGCACTCTCTGCAACCACATAATATAAAGTATCGCCATCTGACTCATAAACGCTTGCTGAAATACCAGTTGCACTAAATTCAGGTTTATCTTTTGGCAATTCAAGCTTATGAAAATTGATTTTTGTTAGTTGAGCTAACAATAAACATAAAGCAGTCAAAATAACTGCCGTAATTATATTAAAAACTCTTGATGAATGATTGCGTAAATTAACCATAGCTTAACTAAAATTATAGGTGTTTAAACAAGACTTGTTCATAAAGTCCTTGAGATTTTAGAATAAACTCAACCACATCACGAAACGCACCACCACCACCAGAGTAGTTACTTACATAATCAACTCTAGATTTAATATCCTTAACTGCATTCGCTGGAGCACAACTAAATCCAGATACATTAAGCGCACCAACATCAATCAAATCATCACCAATATATGCGACTTCATCGAGTGAAACCCCAAACTGCTCAACAACTTCTTGAAGTTTTGCGCGTTTATTCTCAACTCCAGTAAAATATGCATCCATACCAAGCTTTGCACAACGAGCTTCTGTTGCTAGTGATTTACGCCCTGAAATAACGATAGTTTTAATACCGCAATCACGCGCCATAATTACCGCATAACCATCAAGAATATTAAATTTACCAAAAGGCTCTTCAGCGGCACTATTAATAAATACAAAGCCCTCAGTTAATACACCATCAACATCAGTCACGATTAATTTAACTTTTTTAGCTTTTTCAATGATAGAGTTATTCATATATTGCACGCATACTAAATTAATTTAGCCTTAAACAAATCATGTAAATTAAACGCACCAACCAAAACACCATTAGCATCTGTAACTAAAAAGCTACTAATACTTTTTTCATTCATAATTTTCACAGCATCAACTGCCATAGCATCTATCGACATAGTTAATGGATTTTTACCCATCACATCATCAGCAACTAGCGATGACATTTCAACATCTTTATCAAAAGCACGACGTAAATCGCCATCGGTAATAACCCCAACTAGTTTATCATTAGCATCAACTACACCAACTACGCCAAGACCTTTAGCACTGATTTCAACAACAACTTGCTTTAACGAGGTACCACTTACAACTTTAGGTAATCTATCACCACTATGCATGATATCCGCAACTGTCGTAAGGAGTTTACGTCCAAGGCTTCCACCGGGATGAGAAAGTGCAAAATCTTTTGGTTGGAATTTTTTAATTGATAATAGTGCAACAGCCAAAGCATCACCCAATACCAAAGTAGCAGTAGTGCTAGTAGTCGGAGCAAGATTCAATGGGCAAGCTTCTTTATCAATTAAAATAGATAATGTAACTGTGGATAGTTTAGCTAATGTAGATTGAGGTGCACCAGTCATTGCGATAACAGGGATACTCCTTTTTTTAACCAATGGCAAGATTGAGCTTAATTCATCTGATTCGCCAGAGAATGAAATTGCAATAAGTAAATCATTATCATCAATCATCCCTAAATCGCCATGCAAAGCTTCCGCTGGATGCATAAAAAATGCGGATGTACCAGTTGAGGCTAAAGTTGCCGCGATTTTATTACCTACGTGACCAGATTTACCCATACCTGAAACGATAACTTTACCAGTACATTGTAAAATCAGCTTAACAGCATGGCAAAACTCATCGCCTATTTGCGCCTGGACTTGATTGAGCCCAGCTATTTCATCGGCAAATACTTGATGAGCTACTTCGATAATTTCTTGATTATTTACCATTGATTAGGTTATTCGCCAACCGCACCGGCAGTAATATTGTAACCAGCATCAACATATAAAACTTCACCAGTAATACCGCTTGCTAAATTAGAGAATAAAAACGCAGCTGCATTCCCTACTTCTTCTGTAGTCACATTACGGCGTAATGGCGCATTCTCTGCCATATAACTTAATATTTTACTAAAACCACTAATACCACTTGCAGCAAGAGTTTTAATTGGACCAGCTGAAACTGCGTTCACACGGATACCTTCAGCACCAAGACTACATGCCATATAGCGCATACTTGCTTCTAATGCTGCTTTAGCAACACCTGCCATGTTGTAATTTGGTAATACACGTTCGCCACCTAAATAGCTTAAACATACAATTGAACCATTACGCCCTTGCATCATTTTGCGCCCTGCACGACCCAATGCTATTAGGCTATATGCAGAAATATCATTAGATAAATTGAAAGTTTCACGATCAACATTATCAACAAAATCACCAACTAAACCATTTTTAGGAGTAAATGCAATCGAATGCAAGATACAATCTAAGCCGTCCCAATGTTTAGCTAAACTATCAAATAAATTAGTAATTTGATCATCTTGAGCAACATCTAATGGAAACACTAATTTTGAATTAAATTCTGCAGCAAATCCAGCTACGCGCCCTTCATGTTTTTCATTTTGATACGTAAAGGCTAATTCAGCACCTTGTTCAAAACAAGCTTTGGCTACACCATAAGCGATAGAACGATCTGAAATTAAACCTGTAATTAATATTTTTTTACCAGATAAAAACCCCATGAGTGAACTCCCATAATTTCAAAAAATTTATGATTGGCATTATATCATAACTAATATAGAATTTTAGTTCATCTTAACACCCATAGTAAATTACAACCAATAGCAACTTTTATACTGTAAAATAATGTAGTTATTAATAAT
Organism: Neisseriaceae bacterium; assembly: GCA_003962895.1. GTDB lineage: Bacteria > Pseudomonadota > Gammaproteobacteria > Burkholderiales > UBA11063 > Aquella. Next base: position 5,571 of record RXKI01000076.1, on the reverse strand, counting down.
GTTTTGCAACAGGCTATTTACATCTATGCAATTAATAAAATTCAACTCTCAAGAACAACAGATTCAAGCTTTGTCACAAAGCATAATTGATGCATTACAAAAGACTATTGAAACTAAAAATCAAGTAGTATTGGCAGTCTCAGGTGGCAAAAGCCCAATCGCTCTATTTGAAAAATTAAGTCATGCTAAATTAAACTGGGATAATGTGACAATAGTCTTGGTTGATGAAAGATTTTTAGATACAAAAGATAACGATAGCAATGAGAAACTAGTTCGCGAGAAATTATTGATTAATCATGCTAACGCAGCAAATTTTATTGGCTTAGTTTCCACTCGTGACATAGTTGCAAGTACAGCTAATGCAAATATCCAAATACCTAAAATTGATACTGCAATTCTTGGCATGGGCGAAGATGGACATACCGCGTCAATTTTTCCATGTTGTCCTGAAATTGATACAGTTTTAGACACTGAATTAACCACAAATAAATATGTAATTACAACACCAACAAATGCACTGCATAAACGTATTGGTTTGTCATTAAATGCCATCTTAGAAATACCACATTTATTTCTAAGCATTAACAATGAGAAAAAATTGAGCATAATTGAAGAAAGCTCAAAATTAAAACAGAAAAAATATCCGATTAGTTATGTGATTAATGATAGAAAAGATTTACAAGTTTTTTGGTACAAATAATGGAAGCAAAATACCCTCGTTTAGTAGCAGACATTGGCGGAACAAATGCTCGATTTAGTTTAGAAACTTCGCCATTCAAACATGAACACATCAAAGTGTTATCATGTAGTGATTATAGGAATTTAGTTGAAGCAGCTGATGCATACCTACACAGTGTTGGCATTGATCACGTTGAATACGCTGGGCTTGCATTACCAACACCAATTGTTGGTGATGAAATTTACATGGTAAATAACCCATGGAAATCATTCTCTATTGAGAAAACAAAAAAACAGTTGAAATTAAAAAACATTGTTTTTCTAAATGACTTCCATGCCCTTGCATTATCAATTCCACATTTAGACAAGCAAGATGATTTATTTCAAATTGGTGGACTAGATCCTGATGAAGCAAAGCCACGAGGAATAATTGGACCCGGTACAGGACTTGGAGTAGCCACATTGGTACGTCATCCAAATGGTGAATATCTTGCAGTTCCTGCTGAGGGTGGACACACAACATTTGCACCAACAAATTTAGAAGAAATGGAACTATGGCAATTTGTCCATCGTCGTTTTAGCCATGTATCATTTGAACGCTTTGTTTCTGGACCTGGCTTACAGCTAATATTTGAAGCAGTAAGCTATCAAAAAAGATTCCAATTTGAGCACTTGCCAACTCCTGCAGAAATTACGCGTCGCGCAGTTAATCGTGAATGCTGGATATGCCAATTAACTTTGGATCATTTCTGCCGTATGCTTGGAACTGTGGCGAGTAATTTAGCCGCAACGACTAATTCATTTGGAGGGGTTTATATTGGTGGTGGTGTCGTACCTAAAATCATTGAATACTTTAAAAACTCTGATTTCCGTTGTCGCTTTGAAGATAAAGGTAGACTTCGCAAATATTTAGAGAAAATTCCATGCTATGTTATTACGCATGAATTTCCTGCTTTCTTAGGTGTTAGCCATGCGCTAGATACTTTAATTACGAAAAAATATTTACCATAAAGAATTGACTAATGAATACATTTCCTCGTCTTGTTAGTGATATTGGTGGAACAAATGCTCGATTTGCGCTAGAAATTTCTCCATATACTTATGAAGAAATTCGTGTTTTTGAATGCAAAAATTATGCGACTTTAGCTGAAGCAATTAATACTTATATAAATTTAGTTAGCCATAAATACGGCAAAGTAACAAGTGCGGCTTTAGCTGTGCCCTCACCTATTGTTGATGATACATTATTTATGGTAAATAGCCCATGGCATTTATCATCAATGACTCAAACTAAACTAGATACAGGCTTAGAAAATATAATCTTTCTAAATGATTTCCATGCCCTAGCTTTAGCTGTACCACATATACCTAAAGCAAATTTACACAAAATTAATAATGGAACTGCTGCAGCTGATAAACCAATTGCAATTATTGGACCTGGTACTGGGCTTGGTATGGCAACACTAATTAAGCATCCGATTCATGATGAATACTTCGCAATACCCGCTGAAGGTGGTCGCTCAAGCTTTACTGCTGTGACTGAAGAAGAATTTGAAATATGGCAATTTTGTCATCGTCGCTTCCATCATGTATCAATAGAGCGTCTGATTTCTGGTGCTGGCTTACAAACAATTTATGAAGCAGTATGTTATATAAATGATATTCCAATTAATGATTATTTACCAGAGCCACATGAAATCACCGATTTAGGTACAAACAACAAATGCTTTATTTGTAAACAAACTGTTGATCATTTCTGCAGAATCTTAGCAACTATGGCATCGAATTTAGCTTGCATTACTAGTTCATTTGGTGGCGTTTATATTGGCGGTGGAATTATTCCTAAAATGCTTGATTACTTCGTGAAATCTGATTTCAAATCGCGCTTTGAAGACAAAGGGCGCTATCGGACATTTTTAGAAAAAATGCCTATTTACATAATCTTAGATAAATATCCCGCAATGTATGGCTCAAGCTATGCACTAGATACTTTTATCAATAAAAACTACATACCGTAGCCTGGATATTTAATGACTAAATTTAATAAACAACTTTATCTACCATTAAGCATAGTACTTCTAACTATACTAAATGCGTGTTCATCAACCAGCCATCCAGAAAAATGGATGACTCAGAATAAAAATAAGATTATTGATACACATATTTCAAATATCAAAATACCGGGTAGTTATCGTGCTAATTCCTACAACATTACAGGTCAAGAAAGCCTTTGTTTGGGAGAATTAACAAATTACAATAACGAACAAAGTAATTCATATAAGATGATTAAACTAAGTGAAAGCAATGCACAGCTTACATTGGAATCAGCACTTTTGTACATCAATCATCAGGATAAAGACATCTTTAATCAATTAATGGGTGGGATGCGCTATTTAGACTTATTGGTATGTTATCAAGACGGTACATTTTATACTTCTAACTATTATTTAACTAGCCAACTTACAAAAATAGATAAACAAATAGACAAATTCCTCCATGATTACCCATATGAAATTGTAATTATCAATTTAGATAAAGTATGGGACAAAGACGGCTACATTAATGAAGAAAATTCGAAATTACTCATAAATCAATTAGAGCATGATTTTGGTAACCGCATAATCCTAAATACCACAGAAGCTCTGACTTTTAGAAATGTCTGGAAGAATAAACAAAATATTTTAATTATGTCTGATAACCCACATTTATATGACTCAGAACTCATCTGGGATAGCAATAAATTAATAGAGCTACAAACTCAACCAGAATTTGCCACAATCAAAAAGCTTACTAATATTCAACTAGGTATTGAAAAACTAACTTCGCTAAACGAAAGTTATAATTTGAACAAATTAAATATCTTTCCTGTGTATACTAAATTTGATGCCGAAGTCAACACTCCAGAGGAATTACAGCATTCTCAGTTTAATCGTGAGTTAATCATTGATTATCTATACAGCTTACCTGAGAGTAATCCGATAAATATCATTGTTAGCGATAAATACTTAGAAACAGAGTTAGCTGAATATGCAATGAATCAATTTCAAGCAACAGCTTCGCCTGACTTTAAAAAACCTAAGAAAACCACAACTACAAACACTCAAAGTATCTCTAGCCCGAAAAATCCATCTCAAGTCATAGAGTCAGAAATTTAACAAGGGTTTATTGTGAAAAAAATTATAATAGCATTATTTGCTGCAAGCATTTCTTTGACAGCATTTGCAACTAATTTAAAAGCGGATGCTTCATCTGTACAAGCACAAAATTCAGTTATAAATGTAGCTGCTTTTAAAGGCATTCAAGTTACAGGTATCACTGTTTCAAAAGATGGCAGGCTATTTGCTAATGCTCCAAGATGGCGAACTGGTGTACCATTTTC
>RXKI01000076.1:0-1464 GCA_003962895.1 Neisseriaceae bacterium | reverse complement strand
CATATCCAAATGAATCAATGAATACTTGGGAAATTGGTGAAGCTATTAGTGATAAATTTATTGGTGTGCAATCTGTAGTTGCTCATGGTAATTACCTATACGTGCTTGACACTGCCAACCCTGAATTTAAAGGAATCATTACTGAGCCTAGAATGTATGTCTATGATTTACGCGATAACAAACTGGTAAAAACATACATCTTCCCGAGTGATGTTGTGAAGAAAAACTCTTACACCAATGATTTGCGTGTGGATGATAAAAATCACAAAATTTATATTACAGATTCTGGTGCTGCTGGTTTAATTATCCTCGATACCAAAACAGGCAAATTTACTCGTGTTTTAGATGATAGCCAATACACCAAAGCTGAGTTTGATCATTTAACTATCAATGGCAAAGAATGGAAAGGTGTCGTTCATGCTGATGGTATTGCTCTTGATACCAAACACGATATTCTTTATTTGCATGCGCTAAGTGCCTACACACTGTACGGTATCAAAACCGCTGATTTATCAAATCCAGATGCACTAAAGAAAACTCAAGTATTTAGCCTAAAAACTGGCGCACCTGATGGTATGATTTTTGATGAGAATGGTAATCTGTATATTGGTGATTTAGAAAGTAATTCGATTTCATACCTAACGCCAGATAGAAAAGAACTTAAGCCTTTTGTACAAACAGACGTTGATTGGCCAGATACATTTAGCATCCATGATGGATATCTATACTACAGTAATTCACGCATTAGCGAAACTCGTGGCGATATTAGTCAGATGTTCTTTACTATTAATAAAGTAAAGCTACCAACTAAGTAAGCTAATAAAAATGAGTAAGAATATTAATGTGCCAAAGCTAAGATTTAAAGATTTTAGTGGTGATTGGGAAGAGAAATACACTATTGACATAGCTCCACTACAACGTGGATTTGATTTACCTGTTGCCCAAATAAAATCTGGTAGTTACCCAGTAGTATTTTCTAATGGAATACTCAAAACACATATTGATTATAAAGCTATTGCACCTGGTGTTGTAACAGGAAGATCTGGCACTATAGGAACCGTTACTTATGTAACCAATAACTATTGGCCACATAATACAGCATTATGGGTCACGGATTTCAAGGGAAACGATACTAAATTTATTTATTATTTTTATTTAAATTTTAATTTAGATAAATACGGAACTGGCTCTGGAGTTCCAACATTAAATAGAAATGATGTTCATTGTATAAAAAAATCCATACCAAAAAAGGCGGAGCAGGAGAAGATTGCAGCATTTTTAACTTATGTTGATACCCGAATAGAGCAACTGACCAAGAAAGAAAGCCTACTCCAGCAATATAAAAAAGGCGTAATGCAAAAAATATTCAGCCAAGAAATCCGCTTCAAAGCAGACGATGGCACCGACTTCCCAGACTGGGAAGAGAAAAAATTGGGGAAAATTACAAACAAAAAATCATCTAAT
>RXKI01000028.1:1039-28766 GCA_003962895.1 Neisseriaceae bacterium | reverse complement strand
GAATAAAAACTTGTCCTCTGTATTTATAGTGGCTTGGAACACTCTACATAAATATGTAGGCTACATTACAAGTAAGCAATAGTAGGTCTAACTATTGCTTATTTTGTTACGAATTCTCGCTAAAAGTTACTTGAGTTACATAATAATAATTGTAAAAAGTTTTCCTGTACTGAATATCCTACAGCGAGGTCTGCACCTATCCAGAACTATAAATAGCTGGTAGCAACAGGAAAACAAAGATTAAACAATAGGAGCAACATTCATATACCTAATTTTAGGTTTACGATTGTTACTCTTAGCTATGGATTCAATATCTTGATTACTCAAGTTATTATCACCATAATTACGCTCTAAAGTATATTGATAAATATCTCCAAGACGACCTTTTTCTTGTTGATTATTCATTTGTATAAACTTTTGAGCATCCTGTTTACGAATTAAATAGTAAAATAAACTTTCACCATCTTCTTCATAAACTTCACCATATTTATTACCTGTACCCCAAAAGGTACACATTTTATATGGTGGTTCATCATTCATACTTGTAAAAGCATAAATACGACAATATCCCTGTGGAATAACTTCTTGGTCGGGAAATAACAAGAAGAGTTCTCTTGACTTGTTCATGTTTTTGTGTTAATATTTAATTTTACAACACACTTAATAGGTAGTGTTGAACTCCTGATTTGAATAGTTTACTCTATGTTAAAAAGCTATACAATAGTGGGAATGATGAGAATAATCTCTTATAGTACAACCTCTTACAAAGAAAAGGTGGATTTCTCCACCTTATCCTAAACAACAAAACCGAGACAAATTCAACAGAAGATGAACTCTAATTAATAAAAAGAAGGCTTTCGCCTTCTATTTACTGTACACTGTTCTTCATAGCTTCGGTAGTATTAAAGCTATCCAATGTAATGCCAAAGTCACTAGCATTAGCTGTTAAGCCAAATGGTAAATGACTTGCAGTTACAATAGTACTAAGCACTCTCTTATTGTTAACAAGAGTTGGGAATACAGAGATTGTGCATAGAATTTCCTCACCTTCAGAAAGACCATAATCAGCATTCTTCTTCCAAACTATAGCTCTCAATGAAAGCCCTTGTTTGTCCTTCAATGTGCAAGAATAGTATTCCTTTTTATTCTTGCCTTTACTCACTTTAGGTTGTGAGGTTAATTTGTGAAATTTAAAACAAGCTTCTGCCTGCTTCATTTCAGGATAACCTTCCACTTCAACATCATGGAAGTTTCCAATTGCAATAGGTACGATAGTAGCCATAAGTATATATTATTTAATTGTTTACGATGAAAATGTGGTTTTGGTATGGGGTACACCGCAAGCCACAAAACCAGGGAGGGAGGGGTGTGGGGGGTACTTTCTAAATACAAAAACTCAAAAAAAATTTAAAAAATTTAAAAAATTTAAAAAGTACTTTTTTATTAAAAAGCTATGAAATACAGAAAATATTTTCATTTTTTTGAACCAGAATCCAAAAACTGCTTTATATTATAATAGTAACACTATAGTATCCTGAGAACATATTATAGATTCAGATGGTGAGTAACTCATTGAGATCAACCCCATTTAGGTGCAGGTTAGAGTCTTATAAATAATAAGAAGAAGTCCAGCAGGTTACTAAAAATGTTCTTAATATAAGTTTGTAGGCACTCCCAGGGTAAAAGAATAACAGTGAGCAATGCTCCCCCTAATGGCTTTGATGGAAATTAATAGAGTGTGTAGGTTTAATGTACTGGTACTGACGAAATTTAAGAATAATAATACACTAAAGGATATTCACAAGATACCCTATAGGGAATCTTATATTTAATAATTAAAATTATGATGAATACAATTAAAGAGTTTTACAGTACTAATACTGAATTATTAGGATATATTATAACACCTAAAGCTAAAAAGATAGGTACAGCTATAATATTATTTTTAATCATATATAAAATGTTATGAAATTTGAACGTACAGGAAAATTATTTGGGTACATAATTCTAGGAATTTTAGCATTATGTGCTTTATTACTTGCAACAGGTAACATGTAATGGAATTAAAGGTTTTACGTAATAAACATTACTTTAGACCTATTAGAATTAAGATAGTGTCTATTAATGATGTTTTTACTAGGATTTTTACATTTACTAAAAGTACATTAACAGAGTTAGCTTATTCTCAACTTAATAAGTTAACAGGATTTAGTACAGATCCTCTAATGCTTAATTCTATTAGAGTAGCTTTTAAAGCTAATAAAGGATATATATATTTATATTCTTATATAAGAATAAATGGAATACATGTTAGAGAATATGATAAATATATAGGTAAAGTACTCATTGATAATGAAGTACAAATAAAGATATTAAGAACAGATGATAATATATTATATAATATAACACAGAATGATACAGTGTTTTTATGTTCAATTAGGTTAAGTATATCAACATTTTTATTTGGGTTTGAGCATAATCCGTATTACGGAGGAAGATATCCAGCTCCAAATGATATGATAATACAAAGAGATGATAATACAGATAAAATACAAAAATATAAGAGATTTTTACATAAAGTACTTTACTTTTTTAAATCCTTATTTAAAATTAAATAAGAATAGTATAGAAGTATTATCTGCGTATTGTACTCTGTATCATAAATATAAAGACTATAATAAAGATAATCTTTATAATATTTTATTCTCAGATAGTACATCTAAAGCTATTCAAGAGAAAATAGGATTAAGCCCTATAAAATATAAAAGAGCTTTTAGTACTTTAAAGAATAAAGGTTATATATTAGATAATTCTATAAATACTAAATTACTTCATTTTAGTGTTAAAAATGATAATAAAATACAATTAGAATTTAATGAAGAAAAGTAATATAACAGATGAGGAGATATTATTGGAATTATGTTCAGAATATAATTTACCAATGTATAAGATGAAAGCTATTTGTCATTATCCTTTTAAGTATGCTCTTGAAATAATGAGAAGAATGAATGATGATACTATTCTTTTACCATCATTTGGTAAATTCTATATGAATAGGAAACGACACTTAGCTGGTAAAATAACAAATAAGGATTTAAGAGAATACATGGAAATATATAAAAAAGATATTATAGATAAAAAAGATGCTAAAAAAGATAAAAGAAATAGCTCAAGGGTATTATAATTTATTTACAGGTAACGAGGAAGAGTTAATGAATAATAGATTAGAAATATGTACAGTATGTGAGTACAATAGTACTCCTAATGAAATTACTAATGTTTCTTATTGTAAATCTTGTGGATGTGGTCTTAAAGCTAAGGCTGCTTCCCCTGATAGTTCTTGTCCTAAAGGTTATTGGAATGCTCATAGATCTACAAACAAAAGTTGATATCTTTAAACAAGATAAAAAAGGTAAGAATACACTTTTTAAAAAAAATGTTATTCAAAGAGTATTTATAGATACTCTTGATATAGAAAGTATCAAAGAAAATATTAATGCAAAAGGTAATATAGATAAGAGTACTTGTATATTATATGTAAAAAATATAGGAGAAATTCTTATAAATCATTCCTTTGATTATATAAAAGGATTAAAATTAAAAAATAATCAAATCGGTTTTAAGTTAAATCAAATTTCAAATGAAAGAAAAAGAAAGAAAAGTAAATCAAAAAACATTTAAGGTAAGAAGACAACGAGTATTAGTTCGTCTTATAAAAGAAAGTTCAATGATTGGTTTATTGTATAAACCAGGTACAGCAGTAAATGTAGAGCCATATGCAGAAGTAGTATCAATATCTGATGATATAACGGATTTAAAGGTAGGAGATAAAGTATTATGTAATTTCAGTAATTCTAGTATATCATTATTTGATGAAGCATATACAATGATTAATGATTATGATGTACTTGCTGTACTATCAGATGATATTTGTTCTGAGATAACAAATAAAAATATATCAGAAAGTACTAAAGATAAACTATTAAACTAATGAAAATTAAATCAGAGTTTCTTATAAATGGTCAAACAGTTAAAGTAATATTTGATGATGAAAAGATGCATAAAGAAGGAGCACTTGGTTTATGTTACTCTGATCAAAATAAAATATATTTAAGTAGAACAACTATAGATGAGGGTAAGAAGATTAAATTACCAGCTGATAAAATACAATCTGTGTATATCCATGAAGTTCTTCATTATATCTTAGATACTATGGGAGAAGTTGAATTATCAGCTAATGAGAAGTTTGTAGAAACATTTAGTTCTTTATTACATCAATTCTTAAATTCAAAATAATAAATGAAAGGTGTTCAAGTATGGGATACTGATAAGAATTTCTGGGAAGTTAATCCTTACTTTAAATTACTTAAAAAATACAATAATTTTTATTCTTTAGATAAGAGCAAAAACAAGAGTACTTCATCAATTGTAATGTGGAGTATATGTTTACTTATGGACTCTTCTTCAATGTTTAAAGACATGAATCTTGAGGATAAGAAAAACATGATAATTCTTGATTTTGTAAAAGATAAGATTAAAGATTTTTCTTTTGATAATTATACAGAATACATTAATGAGTATAATATTTTTAAGAGTGCTACTCAAAAACAAATGGATGAATGGATTAGGTTAATGAATGAGAAAACTGAGTACATGAAGTCCTTAAAGTACAATAGAGAGAATGCAGAACATATAGAAGAACTCTTATTAAGTAATACTAAATTGTATAATGAGTACGAAAAATTAAAATCTAAATTAGAATCTGAAAGTGATTTTGGTGTTGTTAAAGGTGATCAAGAAGAAAGTCTATCTGAAAAAAATATTATATAGTGGTAAATAGAGAATATTTTACTGAAAAATTAGAAGTATTTCATCCTAAATCATCTGATTACGTAAAATATTGGCAAGAACAAAAAAGAAGAATCATTGAAGGATATTGGGTGGGTAATTATTTTTGCCCACCTTCTCTCTATTTTTATCTTAATTTTGGTACAATTTGGGTTAAGAAGTCATTACATTCAAAATCTCAAATAAAAGGAAGACCAAGGAATCTTGATTATTTATATGATAAATTAAGTATTCCTTATTTATTATCAAGAGGAATATCAGGATTTGAAAAAACTGGGAACATTTCAAAAACAGAAATTAAAGATATATTATACAATGGTTCTCCATCTGGAGCATTAGGCAAACCATTATATGAGAATCTACCATGTAATCTTTTATTATTATCTAATCGTGGTTCTGGTAAAACATCATGGGCTGCTAATGAATGTGTTCGTGAATTTATAACAGATTCTGCTAAAGAATATATCCCAGGAGTAAATGAAACAAAAGCTGAAATAATAGTAGGAGCTTATGATGCTAAATTTAGTTCAATACCTATTGGTATTATTCAATTAGCATTATCTGAATTACCTGGATCCCAGAATATAGGGGATAGATATTATCCATCTCCACTTTCTAAAATAATATCTGGATCATTCTTACCATCTAAAGATGCACAACATCTTTATACAAAGAAAATAGGTGGTAAATGGAAAGAATTTGGTACACGTTCTATAATTAAACATAGAACATATAAAGATAATCCATTTGCTTCTCAAGGTGGTAGGTATACACTTAAATTAGCTGAAGAAATAGGTATGTGGAATAATCTCTTAGAATGTCATTATGCTGATGAAAATCAGGTAATTGGTAACTCTAAGCTTGGTACAACTATATATATTGGTACAGGTGGTGATATGAAAGGTGGAGGATCCTTAGCAGCATATAAGATGTTCTATGATCCTGAAGCATATAACTGTATAGCATTTGATGATGTATATGAGAATAAAGGAAAAATAGGATTATTTTTATCTGCTATTGATACTAAAATTGATTACAAGGATGAAAAAGGTAATACTAATAGAGAATTAGGTAAAATAACAGAAGAGAAGATAAGAGAATCTAAAAAGAAAGCTAAAGATCCAGGAGTATATGATGAATACTTAATATATAATCCTTTAATACCATCTGAGATATTTTTACAAACAAGTTCTAATATATTTCCTACAGTTGATTTAACTAAAAGATTAACAGATCTCGAAACAAATTCAAAATATAAAGATTCAGAATACATTGGTGATATATATTATGATTCTGATGATAACAGATATAAATGGAAACCAAATCCAATATTAAGACCTATTTATGATTTTCCTTTAACAAAAAAAGATAATCAAGGTACTCCTGTTATTTATGAACATCCTTTTGAACTTGAAGATCATTCTGTTCCATACGGAAGATATATAGCAGGTATGGACCCATATGATCATGATAGTTCGGAATATAGTCTTTCATTAGGTTCATTACTTGTATATGACAGATTACATGGTAGAATAGTATGTGAATACACAGGTAGACCTAGTACAGCTAATGAGTTTTTTGAAACATGTAGAAAGATTTTAAAATATTATAATGCTACATGTTTATACGAAAATGAAAAGAAAGGATTTTATCAATACTTAGAAAGATATAATGATACATATTTATTATTAGATCAACCTAGAGTATTAAAAGATATAACTCCAGATAGTAAAGTAAATAGAGAAAAAGGTATGCATATGACAGATAAATTTAAGAAATATGGTATCTTAATGATAAATAACTTTTTAAGAGCATCAGCTGAAATAAAAGATGCTCCCGAAATAACAAATGCTCAAAGAATAAGATGTATTCCTTTACTTAAAGAATTAATAATGTATAATTCAGATATAAATGCTGATAGAGTAATGGCTATGGTTACATTAATGTATCATATAGAAGAATTAAAGAAGTATGAATATAAAGAAGAAAACACTATAATTCCTATACAAGATTCTGCATTTTTTAAGAAACAATTATTTAAAAAGAAAATGATATATGTTTAATTCAAATATATTAAAAGATTCAAGTGGAAACTCATTTCCATCCCAAAAGAAAACATATTTTCAAAAAACAGAAGATTGGAAAAGAAAATGTGTTGATGGTGTTATACAGCAATGTAATACCTTTCAAAATAAGAGGAGATCTTCTTTTAAAAATAAAAGAAGAAATTATGATCTTATGAATAATAAGATCATAAAATCTGATTTCGACTATGTTACTAATCCTTTAGGTATTGGGCTTTCAGACCTTAAAAACTTTGAAATGCCAGCTACTCTACAACCATATGATGTACTATCACCTATATTTAATGTATTATTAGGAGAGGGTACAAAGAGATATTTTTCACCAGTTGTAAGAGCTATAAATGCTGATTCAATTAATATGAGGGAGGTTACTAAAAATAATGAGTTATTAATGATGCTTAGAGATTATTTGATATCAGAAGAAGCTGATGAACAGTATCTTGAAGCACAATTAAAAAAATTCAATTCTTATACTCCTGCTGATATAAGAGAATCTCAAGCACAACATTTAATAACAATGCTTCAAAAATATGAAAAAACAGATATTACATTTGAAAATGGGTTTTTTAATAGTCTTGTTGTAGGTGAAGAAATTTATGATATTAAAGATGTAGCAGGAAGAGTTAAATTGAGATGTGTTAATCCACTGGAGATTAATTATATACTATCAGTAAATTCAGATAATATTGATGATGCTGAAAAGATATATGAAAAGAATTTCATGAGTGTGTCTGAAATAATAGATGAATTTTATGAAATTCTAACTCCTGCTCAAATAGATGATTTAGAAAAACATGGAGCTGGAGATACTACATTCTATAACTATGATTTTAATAATGTACCTGTACAAGATTATTTTCCAGATGGTTCTATGTTTTTGGGAGATAATATACCTGTAATTAATAGTATTGATGATTTACACGATTCTGAGTTTGGTATAGCTGTACATAGGGTACGATGGAAATCTAAAAGAAAAATAGGTATTCTCCATTATATAGATGAGAATAATGAAGAACAAGAAATGTATATTGATGAAGTATTTAAGGTTCCAAAAAACAATCCTGATATATATGTAGAGTATATGTGGATTAATGAAATGTGGGAAGGAGTAAGAATAGGTAATGATTTATACTTAAATATACAGCCAAGAAAGAATCAATTTAGAGAATTAACTAATTTATCAGAATGTAAAACAGGATATGTTGGACATTTATACTCTGCTAAAAATAGCAGATCAGTATCACTAATGGATAGATTAGTACCCTGGTTATATCTTTATCTTATTATTTGGTACAGAGTTGAATTACTTCTTGCTACAAATATAGGAAGGATAGCACTTGTAGATATTTCTTTAATACCTGATGGTTGGGAATTAGAGAAATGGTTATATTATGCATCAAGTATGAAGATAGGTTTTGTAAATTCATTTAATGAAAGTATGAAACAAAGAGGTGGTAATATGAATCAAAGTACTCAAAATAAATCACTAGATCTTAATACAGGTTCTGAAATACAATTTTATGTATCATTATTAGAATTTATAGAAAAGAAAATTGAAGATACATCTGGAGTTCCTAGACAAAGAAAGGGAGAAATTACATCATCTGAAAGAGTAGGAAATACTGAAAGAGTAATTAGTACTTCAAGTAATATAACAGAACCTTGGTTTAAAATACATGATGATGTAAAATTAAGATGTATAGAAGCAATGCTTAAAGTATGTCAGGATGTAATATCAGAAAGAGGAGATAAAGCATTTTTATATGTTACAGATGATATGAGTACTGTATATGGAACTATATCAAAAAGTGAGTTTCCAAGTGCTGATTTTAAATGTTTTATATCTAACTCATCTAAAGATCTTGCAATTCTTGATACATTTAAACAATATATGTCTGAAGCATTGCAGAATGATAAATTAGATTTCAGTATGATAGCTGATATCATAGGAAATGAAAGTATAGCAGATATTAAATCTAAACTTAAAGAAGCAGAAGCTATTAAGGCTGAAAGAGATCAAAAAAACTTTGAAGCTGAACAAAATAATGCTAAAGAAATAAATGATGCTAATATTCAATTTGAAGTTGAGAAACTTGATAGAGAAGATACTAACAAAGAACTTGATAGACAAAAAGATATATACGTAGCTGAATTGAAAGCTTTAGGAACATCAGGAATAAATAATAATGATATCAACGATAACTTAATTCCAGATGTTACAGAGATAGCTAATACCAGACTTAAAGAACTAGATATTCTTCAAAAATCTAAAGATAGAGATCAAAAGAATAAAGAACATCAAGATAAAATGTCTTTTGAACGTGATAAATTAAAACAAGAACGTATTCTTAAAGAAAAAGAAATTAAGGCTAAATTGATAGATTCACAAAATAAAGTTAAAATAGCAAAAACTAATAAAAACAAATACGATAAGTCAAAAAAGAAATAATATACATATTTTAAAAACATTAAAAAGCTATGGTTCCTATGGTATTTTTTAGTATAAGTTGAACCATAATTTAAAAATCGTTTTATATGTAATATAAAATAATATCCAAAATGGCAGAAGAAAAGACAATATTGGAAGGTGGAGTTAATGAATTTGAATTTGATTCAATACCTAATGTGGGAATGGATTTGGATTTTAAACCAGCTGATGAAATTAAAACTCTTGATCCAGAATTTAAAGGACAAGATTTAAATGACAATTATATACAAGAAGAAGAAAATACTAATAAATTATTTCTTGGTTGGGCTAAAGATAAAGGAATAATTGAAGATATTCCTGATGATTTTGAAGATACTGATGATAATATAACAGATATTATTAGAAATAATATCGATAAAAAAGCTAATTCTTTAGCTGATGAGAAATTAAATGAGAAATTAAAAGATCTTCCTGAAATATATAAACAATATTTAAATTATCATAATACAGGATACGATATTTCTAATTTGTTAAAATCAGAAGAAAGATTAAAAAATTATGAAAGTATTTCTGATAGTGATATAAATGAAGATGAAGATCTTCAAAAAAATATTCTTATTTCTTCTTACCTTAGGTCTGGATATTCTCAAGATGAAGCTTTAAAGAAATATAACAGGATGTATGATAAAGATATTGATCTGGTTAGGGAAGAAAGTAAAGAAGAATTTGAAAAACTTAAAAAACTTGAGATTGAAAATTACAAAAATCTAAAATTAGAAGCTGAGGAATTTTCTGAAAAACAAGAACGTCAAAGAGAAGAAAGTATTAAAAAATATGAATCTGAAATAATGGGAATACAAGAAATATTTCCAGGTGTTAAAATAGATAATAATATAAAGAAAAAGATATTCGATGGTCTTACTAAGGTTGTTCATACAGATAAATCTGGAAAACCAATGAATGAATTGAATAAGATGCAAAGTGAAGATCCAATGTTTTTACCAAGATTATATTATGTTGCTAAAATTCTTAATTGGGATCTTAGTAAACATAAATCTTCAGAAACAAAGATATTAAATGATCTTAAAGGTAAAATGAATTCTTATCCAAGTAATAAAGACATTGATAGTACAATATTAAAACTAAGAAAAGCAATAAAGAAAAATTCAAATTCTTTATTTTAAAAAATATAAACAAATTAAATTAAAGCTAAAATAAATTAAATGGTACAAGGAATCAACAACCTTCAAATCGGTAGACCAACATCGTGGTCTGGTTTGACAACTGATACTCACTTACAATCAATAGGTGAAAGAGATGTACAGTTGTATTCTGATATTATGACACAATTATTTAATCTAAATAATAATTACGGATTAGATAATATGCTTTCTAAATATCCAACTCATTATCTTGACACAGATGCTGCATATAAATGGTATCTAAAAGGAGATGATCGAGAAACTATCCTAATTACAGGATTTACTGCTGTAGACTCTACACGTCCTGGTGTAGCACACAGTACTTTTAAACTAAGACTTGAAAAACGTTATTATCAAAAGTCAGATTATGTTATTTTTGATAATCGTGATTTTGGTGTTCTCATTCTAGATGATGGTGAGGCTGTTGGTACTAATTGGGAACATACTGTTCAGATGATGACAGGTGATCAAAATGCATTTATTCCTCCTGTTCTTTTACAATCTGGAAGACGTGTTTCTAAACAAAATAATGCTGATACCAATGTTCTTGGTAGAGATTATGGTGGAGTAGAATATTCTTCACATTTTGAAATGCGAAATGAATTGAGTACAGGTTCTAAAATATTTGTTGTTCCAGGTAACCTTTATAATGCTCCTTTAACTATAGGATTTAAAACCCCTGATGGTGAAACTATCAAAGTATGGACTCGTTATCAAGAAATTAAAGCTGAATGGCAATATCGTTGTGAAAAAGCAAAAAGAATGATTTTTGATAGGTCTAATCAGAATCCTGATGGAACTTTCTCAAATAGATCTTCTGCTGGTTTTGTAATTAAACAAGGCTCTGGTCTTCGTGAACAAATTTCACCATCATATAAATTTTTCTTCAATAACCTTACTCTAGATTTTATTTATGAAGTATGTCTTAATTTATCTTTAAATATTCTTCCTGAAGATAAACGAGAATTTGTTATCATGACAGGTGAAAGAGGAATGATTAAATTTCATAGACTAATTGAACAAAATGTTGCTCTTTTATATCCTTTTGGTAATGAAAAACGACTTGGAGGTTCTGGTCAAGCACTTGAACTTACTGGTCAATATATAAGATTCAAAGGTCCTCAAGGTATTGTTATTACTGTGATGCACATGCCTGAGTATGATGATCCTATTGATAACCGACTTCCACACCCTGATGGTGGTTTTACTGAAAACTATCGTATGACTATTATGAACATTGGTACTACTAATGGTAATCCTAATATTCAAAAGATTTCTGTAAAGGGTCGTGAAGATCTTAGATGGTATATTCCTGGAAGTACATCACCTTATGGTCCTCTTAATGGTAAATCTGGAGCATCTAAAGTAGATGGTTATGAAGTATGTTACAGATATACTCAAGGTATTGTTCTTAAAAATCCTTTAAGTGCAGCTGAATTAATTCCTAATATTTTAGTTTAAAATAAATAAAAAGATAAATTATGGCAAAAGAAGTAGTTGAAAGTGTGGTAGAAATGTCAGAACTATCCAAAATAAAAGGTAAATACATTATTAAGCCCATCATGGTTAACCCTCATCTTTTAAGGATTGATAAGAACCATGATGGTGCTAATATATTCAGTAAAGCTTTTCATTACATGCAAGCTTCAAAAGATAAATATGGAGTTACTGTAACAGGAATGAATAATAATAATAAGTTACAATATGAATTTGAGAATGCTTTAAATTTGCAACCAGGAACATTATCCCAATATAATGATAAATATTGGGGTGGTTATAGAGATACTGTAACAAATATGGATCACAAAGCTTTCTTTTATGAAATTCCTAAAGATGGTCTTTTATTAGATTGTGATAATAATGTTAAACATAAACTAATTTATACTGTAATTAAAGGAGAAATTGAGGCAACATCTGTTCCTAAATTTGCAATGTCTTATGAAGCAGCAAAGTTAAATCCTTTCTGTTTATATGTTCTTGAAAATACTGAAGTTGAAGCTAATGTTAGAAATAAACAATATGAAATTAAAGATAAAGCAATTATCCTTAAATCAACATTAAGTATTCAACAAAAGATGGATTTCTTAACAGTATATGCTGATGGTAAATTTAGAGTATCTAATAATACATCACCTAATTTAATATCTGAAAAAGTATCAGATATTGTTGAAAAAGATCCATCTGGATTTATAAATTTATTAGAGAATCCTTTATATAAAGAATTTATATTTGTACAGAAATTAGTACGTGATAACATCATCACTAAATCTGGTCCTAAATTATTTACTAAAGAAGGTGAATTAATTGGTAATTCACTTGTAGAAGCTGCTAATAATTTAAATACTCCTGATTATAATGAAATGAGGTTATCATTAATAACAAAATCTGAGGTTTTGAATAAATGAGTATTCAAGAAATGCATAAAAAATTCAGAGTTTATTTTGATAAAATAGATTCTTTTAGTGCAGCTGAATATACTCCCGAAGCAATAGATATTATTTTAAATAAAGCTCAAGATATTGTACTTGAAGAATTAATAAATACAGGTCTTGAAAAAACACAAACGTTCTCTGATTATTTATCATCAATTATAGTAAAAAGTACAATAAATACTTTTAGTACAGATTCTGAGAGTGAAGTTAATGGAAAGTATATAAATATACCATCTGATTACAGAAAATTCTTAATGGATAGAGTAGTACTTAAAGTTCCAGATTGTGTTTTTTCAACATATATTGAAAATGGAGTAGAGTATATTGTAACTGAAGGTACTGTTATATATAACAATAACATATATATTAAAGGGAATATATTCACTGGTTATCAAGGATATAGTACTTATAAAGGTTCTGGTAAAATATCTAAAGTTAAATTAGTTAATAGTAAAGTAAGACCAGTAACAAGAGATACTTATCAAATGGATATTAGAAATCCATTTAAGAAACCATCTACTGAAACAGTTCTTAGATTAGAATATAAGAATCTATTTGAGATTATAATAGATGATTCTTCTGTACTATATCAATATAAGATTGATTATATTCGTAATCCTGTTCAAATGAAATATTGTTCTGCATATAGTGTTCCATGTGTTCCAGTAAGTGATGTAGATTGTGAATTATCGTTAGAAGCTCAAATAAAAATAATTGATGTTGC
The DNA here is from genome assembly GCA_003962895.1 of Neisseriaceae bacterium. GTDB lineage: Bacteria > Pseudomonadota > Gammaproteobacteria > Burkholderiales > UBA11063 > Aquella. The sequence continues at coordinate 15,048 of RXKI01000028.1, read as the reverse complement.
TGTTCAGTTAGCTAAAAGTATACTGCTTCAAGTACCTCAAACTAAAAATACAAATCAAGAAAATAATAAAAATAATAATTAAAAAAATTTAAAAAATGTTTAAATCAGAACAAAGTTTTAATGTTCTTATAGGAAAGAACATAGCAAGTGCAGCTACTCAGTACACTAATCCTAGTGGTGCTGGATATATTGCAGATGGTGAAATTCTTGTAATTGGTGCTAATGGAGCATTACTTACAGCAGGTAATACTATCAGTACTTCACCAAGTATTCAATTTGTACAAAGATCAGGTTCTAATCTTATCTTTTCATCTATAATTGATGGTACAAAAGTTACTAAATATTCTGGAGCAAATCCAGTATCAGCACAACAACAAATAATTTCAGTAGGTTACAATGGTACAACTGGTTCAATAGATTTAAGTACTGCTTCAAAATTATTTAAAATTTCATACAAACATAATCAACTTGTTTGGAGTGAACAAGTTTTTAAAAGAGTATATGAAACATCAGGAAGTACACAAGCTAAGGTTGCGTCAGATATTTCTGAACAAATTAATTTCATGTCGCTTCCAGCATTAAATGGAGTATATTCAACTGGAGATTATGTATCAGCGATTATGCTTTGTAATCATGCAGGTGCTGCTATTACAGGTACTGCTACTACATTAACTGTAACAAAAGGTTCAAATACAGCAGTAATGAATAATACTCATAACCTTACTTCTGGAGATTATGTAAGAATAGGTGGTACAGGTACAATTGATCCAGTATATCGAGTACAATCTGTAAATGGTAATACTATTACATTAGGTTCTCCTTATCAGTCAAGTTCTGGTGCTATAGCAATTGCTTCTGTTGAAATTATTACAGCAGCACAAGCAAGTACTGCTGCATTTGGTTTTGCATTATTTGGTCTTCCTTTAACATGGAGTATTAATCCAGCTGCCAATAATCGTTATGAAATTGTTAGTTTTGATGTTCATCCTGGTACTGGATGGGGAAGTACTACTATCACTAATGTACAAGATCCTATTTTAGGAAGTGGTTTACTTCCTCAAGTTACTGAGATTGAATGGTTTGCTCTTGGATTTGAAGGATTACAATCACGATATAATATTCCTCTTCCAACTGGAAGACGTGATGCAGTAGATCCAGAATATTATACAATTTATTTAGAATATGATATTCCAAGTGTTAGTGCTATAACTGGTGATGTTTCAGCAAAACAAGGTTTATATATTTTTGTAAGCGATGGAGCAGCACAATTAACTACTCTTCGTGCCATAACAAATCCTTGGATGGCGAGTACTCCTAAAGCATTTCCTGCTATTGTGTAATCGTAATAAGAACCAGACTTTCTTATATTTCATCTCTCTTAACTCTGGGTACTTATTAAAGTAAGTACCCTTTTATTTTAAAACATGGCTTCAAACACAATATTAGAATTTAAATTTTCTGTTTGTTTAAAGGATGGATGTTCTTTACTTTCACTATCAGATACAACAGGAGAGTATGATGTAAATATTAATCCTTACGGATGGTTTCCAGATACAATGGGTTCTTCTTTACAACTACCATATATATCTGATGTTGAAACTTGTATAATGAAATTATACGAACCTGATGGAACAGAACATATTTTAGATTTATTTTCATCTTATAATGCTTTCTTATCATTAACTGGAACACCTGTTAATATAGTATCAGAAGCATTTTCTTTAGATACTTTTGTAGATGGATGGTATACTATAAATATAGAGATTTCTGGAAGAACATTACAAGGAATTACCAATGATTGGAGTACATCATATTCAGAAGATTTCTTTTTTACATGTAATGCACAATGTAAAATTGATAATATGTTTTCTATGATTACTGATTCAGATTTAACTAATACTCCATCACCATGCTTACAATGTGATTCTAAATCAAATTCTATTCTTCAATCTGCTATTCAAGCTCAAGCTTTTTTAAATTCAGCTATTAATGCAGCATGTTGTTCTAAGAAAAACATGGCTATAAAATTATTAAACAGAGCTTCATTTGAAGCTGCTAAACAAGGATGTACTTCCTGTCATTGATATGTGTACTACATGTAATAATAATAATTCTCCAGTTCCTTCACCTCAAGGTGAACAAGGTCCAATTGGACCTCAAGGTGTACAAGGTGATCCTGGAATTAATGGTGTAAATGGAATATCTATAGGATATACTGTTGTTGCTTTAAATATCGGTGATCCTAATTGTCCATGTTCAGGACATAGAATAGATTTTGGTCAAGATACTGATAATAATGGTATCAATAATAATACTACATCTTCCATTTATGTATGTAATGGATGTGCAGGTTCATCAGGATATGTTGGAATAAATCCTATTCTAATGGTATATGATGATCCTAATGATGTTTCAAAATTTGAAACTACAGATCCTTTAACTAAAGGATTAGGAAAAGGTATATATTCAGGATGGGCTATATGTAATGGTTTAAATAGTACACCTGATTTAAGAGGTAGAGTACCTTTAGCTTATGCTGATAATGATGTTACTTTTAGTACAGTAGGTTCTTCAGCAGGAAGTAAAACAAATACACTATTACCTTCTAATATACCACTTCATAAACACACTATTAATACTACATTAACAGATACAGGTAGTATATCTGTATCTGGAGGTAATCATATAATACCATTAGTTATAGGAGATTCTTTTATTGGTTCTCCATCATTAGCTTGGTTAAATGATCCAATATTAGGTAGAGGTTTTAATAATGATGATGTATATAACCAAAATACTCATTTAACCTCACTTTCTTATGATACTACACATTCCCATACAATTATTGGTGATACTGGGGATGGTAGTTCTCAAGGATTAGGTTCTAATCCTATTAATAATATGCAACCATATTATGTACTTCTATTCATTAAAAAAATATAAACAAGAATGTGTAATACATGTTCACAAAATACAACTATACAAATGGGTTTTTTTGACAAATTATGTAACTGTCCTCCTGGACCTGCTGGTCCACAAGGAATTCAAGGTTTAAAAGGTGAAAAAGGTGAAAAAGGAGATGATGGATCTCAAGGTCCTCAAGGACTTCCTGGTGTTCAAGGTCCAATTGGACCAGCTGGTGTAACTGGTCCACAAGGTGTTCCTGGTACTCCTGGTACTCCTGGTGCTACTGGTCCTGCTGGTCCTCCTGGTCCAACTGGTCCAAAAGGTGATACAGGTAATTCTGGTCCAGTAGGACCTCAAGGTATTCAAGGTATTCCTGGGGCAACTGGAGCAACTGGAGCAACTGGACCTACTGGTCCTGCTGGTCCTGCTGGTACAAATGGTACTAATGGTACTAATGGTACTAATGGTGATAAATATACTACAAGTAGTGTTAATTCTGTAACAATAGGTATAGGAACCAAAAACTTTACTGTTGATACAGGATTAGCTTTAAGTATAGGTCAAAACATTATAGCTGCTTTTGATAACTCTAATAAAATGGAGGGCACTATAATTTCATATAATTCTGGAAGTGGAGCTTTAAGTATGAATAGTACTACAGTAACAGGTTCTGGAACTTATACTGCTTGGAGTATATCTTTAAGTGGTGCTCCTGGACCTGCTGGACCTGCTGGACCTGCTGGACCTGCTGGACCAATAGGTCCTACTGGTGCTACAGGAGCTACTGGTCCTGCTGGACCTGCTGGTGCTACAGGTCCTGCTGGTCCAATAGGAGCTACAGGACCTACAGGAGCTACAGGAGTTCAAGGACCTGCTGGTCCTGCTGGTGTACCTGGAAGTGCTGGTCCTGCTGGTCCTGCTGGTCCTCCTGGTCCTCAAGGTGTACAAGGTAATACTGGTCCTGCTGGTCCTGCTGGACCTATGGGTGCAAGTGGTCCTCCTGGTCCTGCTGGATCTGGTCAAGGAATATCTTTAACTCCAGATCAATTTGGTACTAAACATAATAATATTACATTTGCTGGTGATGGTAAAAATCAAGCTTTTATTGATGCTAATTTCCCATTAACAAAAAGTACATATGGATGTACCACATCTGATATGATAGATTGGGCTTGTTGGCAAGAAGCTGTTCTTACAGCAACAAATACTAATCAACCTATAGAAGCTTATGGTAAATATTATATTAATAGAGCTATTAATGTTCCTCAAATAAATTATAATCTTACAATAAAAGGTAATCATTGTGAAATAAATACTACAAATACTAATACATATAGTGTATTTTATAGAATACCTCCTGCTGATAATTCTGCAACTCTTCCTAATTCACCAAGTGTATTAGGAGCTACAAATGGTGGAGCTAATATTATGGTTCAAGCAAGATATCAAATTTCTGGTATTACTATATACGGACAAGGCAATACTCAAAAAGGTTTTGATTTTGGTCCATCATATGGTGCTAAATATGAATCTTGTTGGGGATATGATCTTGGTACATTTATACATCTTAAATTTGCTTTAAGAACATATGTTCTTAACTGTTTTGCTACAGGATGTAATATTGGATTTATTGCTGATATTGGTAATTGGAGTGGTGCAAGTAATAGTAATTCACAAAGTAATCATACTACTTTTGAAGCATGTAGAACATGGAGTGCTCCTACAGCAACTAATGCATTTAAAATAGTTGCTTGTTCAGGAGTAATGATTTCAGAATGTATTATTGAAGGTAAAAAAGTAGTTAATGGTATTGATTTTGATGGACTTAATAGTACAGTAGTAAAAGACTTTACTGTTAGAAATACACATTTTGAATGTGAACAAGGAGCTAGTAATGCTTTCATAAAAGTACGTATGCGTGAAGGTAATTTTATTCTTGATGGAGCATTTGGTCAATACCCTGCTATATTACTTGATGCTGGTTCTACTGCTGGATATTTATTAGCACATATTAAGAATATTCCTTATTGGGTAGGTGTTTCAGGTAAAGCAATGTATAATAATACAGGAACTAATTACATTTTTGAAAATAATCATGGAATATTTTTACAGAAAAGTTTAATATCTCCATTATTTAATGGTAATCCTGTTACAGAATGTACTGGTCCAGGTTGTGGTATGGATAAATTTAAATGGGTAGGATTACCATCATTTTAAAATATGGTTTCTCAACAACGATTAGATTATATTAAAAATCAGATTCAAAGATATAGGTGTTGTGTATCTAACATAGCCTATTCTTTGACTAGATCTGAACAATATGGAAAAGATGATATAGTATGTTTGAATGAACAGATGAATTATCTTAATATGTCTATATCTGTATTAGAAAGGTATGTATCTACTCAAGAATTAATCAATTCTTATGTTAGTAATACAATATCTGATATAAATTCAGATTCTATTACATATACACCTAATATATCATCTTTTACATATTGTGATATGTCAAAAATAATTGTTGGTGGAAATGTTTACGATATAACTGATTTTATAGATATTGGTCCTGGTAATTCGGGAAATGTTACAGCAAGATTATATTTAGAAAATAATTTAGGAGGAGTTACTGAATGTATTTCAGTTAGTACACCTGATACATACGGTGATTTATCAACATTGTTAGTTAATAAATTTAATTCATTAGGTGGATATAGTACTTCACTTTCTGTTAACTCTATTATATCTGAATATATAACAGAATTGGATATAACTCATACTTATTCAAATGATGCTTTTCTTATAAAAAGTAGAGATTTGAATAACTCTTTATCTCCAGGAATAAATAATAATGGTAAATTTAGAGAAGGTAGAAAAGCATACGTAACTATAGAAAAAACATTTTCAGATGGTGAAATTTGTTCTTATTCTCTTAATTTTGCATCAGATGCATCTGATGGATTAATTCATTGTAATGAGATACCAGTACCATTATTAGAAGTTAAGAATTCATTATGTTCTTATGATGGTATTATTGATATTGTTATTAGTAATTTGGTAATGGGAGCTGGACTTAATTATGTTTGGGAATATAGTACAGATGGAATTACATATTTTAATATTCCATTAAATGATATTAATGTTATTAATCCTATTAATGAAAGTCCTGTAATACCATATAATCCAGAAGTTAATCCTGTACATATACAATTAAATAATACCTATGTTTACATAAGATTAAGTGTTTTTTGCGAATACTCTGTTAGTACAGTAACATCAAATGTAATACAAGTATCAGATTCATTTTTACCTATACCAATACTTGTAGTAGGCTCTGGAGGCGATGTTTGTTCAGGTAATGACATCTTCCTGTCAGCAGACAACGCAGCTCCTGGTCAGTTAACTGGCAACACCTATTCTTGGACAAGTGATAATGGTTTTACAAGTAATGATCAATATCCTTCAATATCTTCAGGAAGTCCATATTTCCCATCAATAGGACAAACAGTAACTTATACTTGTACTGTAACAAATATGTATGGCTGCTCTGTTTCAGGAGATACTTCTTTAACAGTAAACGGCAACCCAACCATTGTTGTAGATACAATAAATACAAATGACTTTACCGTACATGCTGTAGGTGGTCTTGCCCCTTATAGCTATACCATAGATTTTATCAATTTCAACACTGATGGAATATTTACAGGACTTACTTCAGGAACAACATACACAGTATATGTTTCGGATGGTAACGCCTGCCAAGCACAAATAGATGTAACAACTTTATAATATGCCTAATTTTTATAATGCTAGAATTAAAGGGTATACTAAAAATGGAGTATATACTGATTTAATAAGTACACCATTACCTATTAGTTCTGAATCTATAGTTAATTCTGTATTTTTTAATACAGGTATTTTTTATACACCTGGAATATTTGGTTATGATGGCTCTTATACTGTTACTCCTATAAATATAAATGTTAATAATTACAGTATGATTATTAACAATAGTCTTTATCCTTCTGGAGTATCAATTAGATTGTTATTAAATGATAATATAACTACAGTAGATCTGAATTTTACTCCTTTTAATTGTGCAGCTTCTGATAATCCTGTAACTATATTATATCATACATCTGGTAAAACACCAACAGAATTTCAAAGCTTATCACAAGGTGATTACTTAACAAGAGATAATACTAAACAATATGGATTAAAATTTAGTAATATAGAATCTAATGATATATTTAGATTCATAGATATTAATGATGTTAAATATACTGTAAATATTCCTGTGTATGATACTATTGGAATACAAGCAGTGTTAAATTCTTTAAATCTTGGAAATTATGTATGTATATATGATTCTGTATTAAAAGAATTTTTTGTATTTAAAGTATCAATTGATACTAATTATCCTCAAGCATGTTCAATTGTAATAAGTGATCCTTCAGTATTAGGTGAAAAAGAATTAGCTCATCCATTTGAAATACTTAATATAGAATACAGTTCAGAAGAATTTGAAGCTTGTGTATTAACTGAAGAACAAGTACAAAAAATATTAGATTATTCATCATCTTTATGTTGTACATCATGTAATAGTACTAAACAATTAACTAAAGATGTATAAATTGGATCATTTTAAAGGGGAAATAAGTACTATTATATCTTGGATATTTACAATATCTTTATATAATATAAAAGATGTTAATATATTTTTAAGTACTATTAGTACTATATTTGCTATAGTAGCATCAATATATGCTATAAGAGTACATCATAAAAACTTAAAGAAAAAATAATGTGTACTAGAAATATATCACATTCAATTCCAGAATTGCAAGAAGTATATTTAAAAGCTGGTTTAAAATTTAAAGAAAGAAACCCTAATATACAAATAATTCTTTTATGTGTATATAGAAGTCCTGAAGAGCAGAATAGATTATATTCTTATCCTTATGACAAAAAAGATAATAATTCTAATGGTGTTATTGATGAAAAATCAGAGAAAGTAACTAATGCTAGAGGAGGACAATCTCCTCATAATTATTTACCATCATTTGCTTACGATATAACATTTAAAGATTCTTCTGGGAAATATATATGGAACAATATTTCATTATATAAAGAATACAGAGATATTTGTAGAAGTATTAATTCTAATGTAGACTGGTTAGGTAAAATAGGAGATTATGGTCATATACAACTTATAAATTGGAGGTCTAAAATATGATAGCAAAAGATCTTCAAAATATTCATTTAAATGCGAAAGCAATACCTAATAAAATATATAAATCTAGGGATGATAATGGTAAAATTATTTATTATATAGGTACTGCTGATAGAAGATTATTTCCATATAATCCAACTGTTAAAGAAGTAGCTAAGATAATTGAAATAAAGGAAAAAACTAATACTCCTGTACCTGTACCTGTACCTGAAACAGATCCTGTATTTAATACTTGGTTAAGTACTTCACCATTATCTTCTTATGTTCAAACATCATTAACTTTAAGTATAAACGGTATTACTCAAGATTTAAGTACTAATAGAACATATAATGTTGGTGATTTATTGAGTACTAATAATCTTTCAGATTTATCTAATGTACAGACAAGTAGAAGTAATCTTAATTTTATAAGAAAATTAAATACTGTTAATACTAGTACATCAAGTACATCATATAATGATGTAACAGATATGTATTTTAATGTTGATTCAAATCAAACATATATATTTGAAATGTATGGACGTATGGGAAGTACAAGTTCACAAGGTGGAAGATTAAGTATTATAACTCCTACAGGAGCAATTATAGAATATCAAGTACTTGGTTCTACAGGAGGTTCTTATAATGCTTATACAGGAGTATCTAGAAATACTTCAGGTTCAGAATCAATAACTTTTGCTGCATCTACTCCTTTATCAACATTTTTATGGTTTATAAAAGGAAGTGTTATTACTGATAGTACTCCTGGTGTAGTAAAATTACAATTTAAAAGTATGAATGCTGCTAATACATTTACTATCTATTCAGGTTCTGTACTAAAGGCAGAAAAAATTACTTAAATGTTAAAATGGATAAAAACATCATTTCAAGGAAAAGACAATAAAGCATCTTCAAGAAAGATAACAGCCTTTATTTTAATGTGTATGTTTGTATGTACTTGGTTTGCAAATTTATTTTATTCTAAAGCAATAGATCAATATATAATTCTCGGATTATTATCTTTAATAGGTTTAACATTTGGATACGTAACCGCACAAAATATAGTAGATATATTTAAAAATAATAATATATATCCTGATAATTATACAGATATTGATATAACTAATAATAAAAAACCATTAAATGATAACATTCAACAAGAGTAATATACTATTTACGATATTATTTATAATATCAATATCTTTTAACATATATTTTCTTACTAAAAATAATAATGTAGATTATTCAGAATATTATAAAAGTATTGATTCATTAAATACTAAAATACAAGAAAAAGATATACAACTTTATTTATTAAAAGAACAAATAGATAGTATATCTAAATATTCAAGAACAGATACAAATATAATATATGAGAAATATAAAGAAAAATATAAGTCTTTTTTACTTAATGATGATTATATCACTAAGTACTTACGCACAGAATTATCCAAAAAGAATAGAACTTGGGAATGATACTGTATGGGTGTTTAGCAGAGAACAAACTCTTAAATTAGTAAACATAGCTGTACAAAGAAATTATTATCAAGAATTATCAGATTCTTTAAAGTTAGATTTGAGCAGATGTGAGTTTAAAGTTAATAAACAAGATACGATGATATCTTTACTTACAGATAAAAATAATCTATATTCTAGTTATATATTACAACAAGTAGATATAGTAAAAAAACTTGAAACTAAACAGGATAAAACACGTAAACAAATAAAAATATACAAGAATATAACTCTTATAAGTGTTGGTGTGCTTACTGGTTTATACATATATAAAAATCTTTAGTATTGCATATATTAAAAATATTTTATAATTTTGTTTTTTTATAAAATATGATAGAAAGAAAAATAAAAGAGTTTTTTGAAAAAAACAAAGGGTATTTAAAAGTTAATCCATCTATAGTTTGCATGAGAATGTTTAACAAAATAGATGAAAATACAAGAAATAAAGTATTTCAGATTCAAAAAGAAATGCGCTCTGAAAAAAAAGTTCTTAAAAATAAGGATACAAAAAATACAAGAAGTACAAAGAATACACATCTAAAACCTTATACTAAAGGAAACAAAGACAATGTTCTTGTAATTGGTGACTTACATATTCCTTTTGAAAAAGAAGGATACTTAGAATTTTGTAGAAAAATACAAGAAGAATACAATTGTGGTACTGTAGTATTTATAGGAGATATTGTTGATAACCATGCAATGTCTTATCATGAACATAATCCTAATGGTAAATCAATTGGTGATGAATATAAATTATCATTAGAGAAATGTGCTAAGTGGTATTCTGTATTTCCTGTAGCTAAAGTTACTTTAGGTAATCATGATGTACTACCATTCAGAAAAGCAGTTACTCATGGTTTTCCTAAAGAATGGTTAAAAACATATGAAGAAATGTTACAATCACCTAAAACATGGGAATGGGATTTTGTTCATATAGTGAAAAATGTAATATACCAACATGGTACAGGAATGTCTGGAGAAATGGCAAGTATTAATGCAGCAAGAGAAAATAGGCAAAGTACAGTTATAGGACACTTACATACAGTTATGAATACAAGATACTTAGCATCATATAAGGATTTAATATTTGGGGTATCTGTAGGATGTGGAATTAATCATAAAGAATATGCATTTGCATATGGTAAAGAAAATACAAGAAAACCTGTAATAGCTTGTGCAGTAGTACTCAATGGTAAATTACCAATTAATATTCCAATGGAAATATAATGAATTTTTAAAATGACAAAAAATCAAATAGCATATGATATATTATCATTGTTTTATAAAGGTGAAACAACAGATGATACTAATTTGGTATTACCTCAAATTAAATATTGGATAGATATAACAAGAAGTAAATTAATAAGAAATTCTATAAATAAAGGACAAAGTATTAATCCTGATATTATACAAACTATAGAATGTCTTAATGTAGAAATAGTGGATGCATCTGAATGTAATTGTGAAAAATCTGGATGTGTTATACAAAGAACATCTCTTAAATTACCAACTACTATAGAAACTAATCAGTCTAATTTATTACTTAATGTTAGTACATCACTAATACCAGGTAAACCATTCACAATTATACCTTTTAGTAGAGCACCTTACATAAAGGCAGGTAAATTTACAAATAAAGGAAATATTGCATTTCTTCATAATAAATATTTGTATATTTTATCTGATGTATTATTTGATAAGATATCAGTATCTGCTGTATTTCAAAATCCTGAAGACTTGAAATACTTTAAATCTTGTTCTTCAGAAAATTGTTATTCTGAAGATTCAGAATATCCTATGAGTAACCATATGATTGATGATCTAAAGAAAATGGTATTTGATACTAACTATAGGATTTATTTTAATTCTCAAGAAGATGATATAAATGATTCAGCAGGAAAATAAAGATATTCGATATAATTTAAATAGAACTAAAGGTAAATATAATATTACAGTTAGTAATAATGATATGATTCTTTCTTTCTTTAAAGAATATAAGAAATTCAATAATTTTAACTTAGATCCCAAAACTCTTCGTAAAATCCATAAAAAATATTATCAGAAGATAATGGAAGCTATGATATATAAATCAAAATTATATGAGATTCCATATTTAGGAGGATATTTGTATATTCAAAAGAAAAAAATAGATTTTACTTATCTTAAAAATAAAGGACAATTAAAATTAGATTATAAGAATTCAATAAAGCATAATAAGAAAATATTTCATCTTAATACTCATACTGATTCATTTAGGATGAAATTTAAATGGAAAAAAGATTTTATACTTTCAAGAAGAGTATGTAATAGATATGCATTCTCAGCAGTTAGAAAAAGAGATAGAGAATTAAGTAAAGCAATTTTTAATAAAGTAACTGATTATTTAGAATAAGATGTTTATAAATAAATATGTTTCTTCAGAAGAAATAATTAATAGAGTATATGGTACTGCTGGATATAGTATTCAAATAAACTACTTAGATTTAATTGAATGGATATATCAAGTATTATCAAAAATGAATGCTCCTGTTCAATATATTCCTAAGATTTATGGAGTACAGAATGATCCAACCTATGAATTTGATAATTATAGAATAAAATTACCATGTGATTTTCATAGACTTAGAGCAATAGCTGTTAATGGTATTCATGCTACTATAGATTCAAATTTATTTAGTCATCTTTTAGATGCTAAGTGTTGTTCTGGAACTAATACACCATCAGATTTTTTATCAAATGGTTTTACAGATAATTTTGGTAATGTCTTTTCTCCAAGTATGTCTGAAAAATCGGGATACATAAATACCAATAGTATTAAATTTAATATTAATGATAATTATGTAACTTTTTCAATCAAAGAAGGTAAAGCTTGTTTGGCTTATTATGCTTTACCTATTGATAGTAAAGGATTTCCTATGATACCTGATGATGAGTATTATAAAGAGGCAATCGCAAGATATATTATTAAAAATTTAGATTATATAGGTTTTAGAAATGGAACTGTAGACCCTAAAATATATCAACATTCTGAAGAAGAGTACAGATGGTATATGTCACAATGTATTTCTAATACTAAAATGCCAGATATTCAACAAATGGAAGGTATTAAAAATATGATTATTAGATTAAAACCTAATATAAATGAATACAATAATTTTTTTACTGAATTATTACATAATAAAGGAATTAGAAACATATCATGAATTATAGTCACAATTCGTTTTTTAATAAAGGTATGAATCAGGATTTATCTGAAAGTATGCCTGTTGATAATTACTATTTTGAAATGTTAAATGGTTCAATTATTACAGATAAAGGACTTAATTCAGGAAATCCAAGTACTATACCTGGAAATAAATTATTGTTTAGTATTCCCGATACTTCAAGTGTTCATATTATTACAGGAGAGAGTACAAATTTTGATTTAGTAATTAATGGTATATCAGAAAATATTACTCTATCATATTCTTCAAAGATAGAATTTTTTAAATTATTAAAAAATCATATAGATAGTAGTTTAGGATATGCTGTACACAAAATAAGAACAGCATATAATTCAGATAATTTTTATATATTTTCAGATATACCTGGATTAATAAATATATCATTAACTAATAATGATCCTTCAAATTCAGTATATTTTTCTAATACTATAAATCCAGTAACAGGTTTATTACCTATAGGTTGGTGTGAAATAAGATCTAGTATTTATATTATAACTACTAATGATAAAAGTTCTAATCCATCATCATTAACTCAAATATGGAAAGTTGATTATGATAAAAATACTTTAAATTCTAGTATTAAATTACTATATAATAATTATTTGAATACTAGTTTATATTATCCTATTGCCAATCCTGGTATGATTATAGGTAGATATGAACATAAAGAATTAATAAAATTATATTTTACAGATAATTATAATAATCCTAGATATTGTAATCTTGCAGATCCTAATTTATTTGCTGTTCAGCCAAATATAATGAATATTAATCCATTAATTAATGGAAGTACTCCTGTATTAGAAGAGATAATTCAATCAGGAGGTTCATTATTAGCAGGAGCACATTCTGTATGTTATAGACTTAAAAATTCATCTGGTTCAGAAACAGTATCTTCAGCAATATCTGGAGTTGTGTATTTAACAGATAAATCAGATTCTGGAAATCTTATTAGATTTGATGGAACAATATCAGATACTAATACAAATAAATCTCTAAAATTCAGGATAGATAATCTTGATAATAATTACAATATTATTGAAATTTTACATATATATAAAAAATCTAAAGATAGTACTCCTATTATTAAGAGTGTAATAACTTCTAATTATATTAATTATTTTGATTTCATCCTTACTGGGAATGAAGAAGCA
>RXKI01000028.1:197-889 GCA_003962895.1 Neisseriaceae bacterium | reverse complement strand
ATGGAAAAAATACGTGAAGACAATATGGATTTACCTATGCACAACGCTAAAGTTCATAAAAATTATTTTAGTGGTTTTATTGAACCAACAGTCACGAAAACTCGATACAAAAAATATGAAAGAAGTATCACTTTTGTTTCGATATTGCGTTTACATGGTGGTGCCAATTCAGTAAACCCAAAAGAAACAGGTGGCCTCACTTTCGCATACGATATGGGGGTGAAAATATATTGTGGTGGAAAACTTGAAGCAGCAGTAAAAACCAAAGATTTTAAACTAAATGGTCAAACTGTTGTTGTTGGTAAAGAGACAAAATTACGGATGGATAAAAACCATTATACTGGTATGAATACTGAGGGTGCAGCATTAATGACTCCACATGGATTTATAGGGTCAGAAGAATGGGATGCATATAAAAAAGACAATAAGGCACAAATTGTGCAATATTTTAAAGATGTTACTAAACAAGTTTCTAACACTGAAAATGTTGTAGTGGAAGATGGCGAAGAATAAAGCGACTTTAGTAGTGGATGCTACTAATTTATATAAGATTGTTTTTGAGGGCGTAAAATCATACGCCCTTCAAAAACAAAATGTACACGCAGTATGGGGTTTTTTGAAAAAATTACGTGGAGTGTTAAATGAAAACGTAAACAATCATACATATCAAATTCAGCGCACAATTTTATTTT
>RXKI01000028.1:0-147 GCA_003962895.1 Neisseriaceae bacterium | reverse complement strand
GTTTGCGTGAAGATATTTATCCAAATTATAAAGAAAAGCGGAAACGTTTTTTCAACGGAATTGACCCATATTATCAACAACAATATGTAGTGCAAGACTTATTGCGATTGTTGGGGATAGAATCGTACACACATCCGTATGTAGAAA
>RXKI01000110.1:2272-28337 GCA_003962895.1 Neisseriaceae bacterium | reverse complement strand
GTATCAACTATTAGTAAGAAACAGCAAACAGTTAATATGGATTTAGATGTAGTTGAATTAGAAGCCTATGGTCGTCACGATCCATGTGTTTTGCCACGTGCAGTACCTGTAGTTGATGCAATGACCGCATTAGTTGTGTTAGATCATTATATGATTAATCGAGCATATGATCATAATAATTTAGGTTAAGCAATGAATCAATTATATTTACCTAAAACAACAAAATCAATTGATGCAATTATTAATCTACCAGGTTCAAAGAGTATTGCAAATCGTGTGTTACCATTAGCAGCATTTGCAAATGGTAAGAGCATTATTCATAATGTACCAGATGTAGGTGAAGATGTTCACTTAATGCTTGAAGCATTAAAAAGTCTTGGTGTCAAAATAACTAAACTTGCTACTGCGGATAATAAGTGCTCGAGTTACGAAATTATTGGTTGTGGTGGTGAGTTGCCAAATAAACAGGCGGAGTTGTTTTTAGGTAACTCTGGTACTTCTATTAGATTTTTAACAGCTATGCTTGCTTTATGCGATGGTGAGTACACATTAACTGGCATTCAAAGAATGAAAGAGCGTCCAATCGGTGATTTAACTGATGCTTTGAGAAATCTTGGTTGTGAGATTAATTTCATAGAAAATATAGGCTATCCGCCAATTAAGACTAATAAATTCATAGATAAAATAATTCCTGAGGTTTCAATTAGTGGTAAAGTTTCAAGCCAATATTTAACTGGTATGTTAATGGCGTTGCCGTTACTAAAGCGCGAAGTTGTTATTAAGATTACGGATGAATTAATCTCTCGCCCATAT
The DNA here is from genome assembly GCA_003962895.1 of Neisseriaceae bacterium. Lineage (GTDB taxonomy): Bacteria > Pseudomonadota > Gammaproteobacteria > Burkholderiales > UBA11063 > Aquella. Next base: position 27,524 of record RXKI01000110.1, on the reverse strand, counting down.
GTTGATATTACGTTGGCACTATTAGATAAATTTAGTGTGAAAACTGCAGAAATATCACCAAATGTATTTAAAGTATTTGCGAACCAACAATATCAGGCAATTGAGTATACTGTTGAGCCTGATGCTAGCTCTGCGAGTTATTTTTTGGCGATTGCTGCATTAAATGGTAAAGTACAAATTAATAATTTATCTGAAAGTAGTTTGCAAGGTGATAAAAACTTTGCCAAGGTGCTATCTATGATGGGTGCTCGTGTAAATTATGGCGGTAGTTTTATTACTTGTGAGTCTTCATCTAGGCTAAATGGTATTTCAGTTAATATGGAAGATATGCCTGATGTAGCTATGACAATTGCAGCTATTGCGCCATTTGCAGATTCTAAAACATATATTTCTGGTATATCTAGTTGGAAAGTTAAAGAAACTGATCGATTAATGGCAATTTATACAGAATTAACTAAACTCGGTGTACAAGTTAAATATACTAGTGATTCAATTACTATTTACCCATGTGAAAACATGGCATCACAAGTATGCATAGATACCTATAATGATCATCGTATGGCTATGTGTTTTTCTTTAATTGCCCTTTATAATGGGATTGTAATCAACAATCCAGAATGTGTTGGTAAAACATTTGCAAATTATTTTGAGCTATTTAGAGAGTCGTTATATAAATAATATTTTATAGCGATTAAATTTTTTGGTGGAAGTTGGTATGAGTACAGAACATTGGTTAATGGTTTTTAGTGGGATATTGATTGTATCGTTTTTATTCAATCAATTACAGCAAAAAGTTAAAATATCATCAGTTATTTTACTGATATTTCTAGGTGTAGTTGCGCAGTTATCGTTAGAGCATTATGCAATAAAAGTTGTTCTCCCTGATCAAGCGCTTAAGGTGTTTGGCACGCTAGGGTTATTAATTATAGTGCTTGAAGCTGTAATGGATATGAAAATAACAGAACAAAATGCTAAAGTTCTCAAAAAAGCATTTATTTTTTCAACTGTCTTAGTTTTTGCAAATGTAGCTTTAATCTCTTGGGGTTTTGTTCGAACTTATCATATTACATTAACAAGCGCATTGGTATATGCAGTACCAATTTCTATTGTTAGTAGTGCAATTGCTATTCCTAGCTTACAAACATTATCTAACGATACTAAAGAATTTTTAGTGTTAGAGTCTATATTTTCTGACATTATTGGTGTATTGTTATTTAACTTCCTAACCTTGACAGAACTAAGTAAATTCTCAAGTGTTAGTGGATTTGTCTTAAATATGCTGTTAATGATCGTTATTTCACTTATTACTACAGTGTTACTTGGTGTATTGCTTGGTAAAGAAAAAAGTAAAAACATTCATGTGGCAATTTTAGCGATATTGATACTAATGTATAGTTTGGCAAAAATTTTTCACTTGTCATCGTTATTATTGATTTTAATTTTTGGACTATTTTTGCGGAATTGCTCATCAATTGTGCGTACAAAGTATGGTAGATGGTTGCAACCATATTTAAATGATAAAGAAATTACCAATAATTTGCAAAGTATGCATGAATTTATTGATGAATTTGGCTTTATTATTCGTAGTATATTTTTCATTTTACTTGGCTTTTCAATTGATGTTGATTTATTGTTGAATCCGCAAGTATTATTACTAGGTGCAATGGTAGCTTTCTCAATATATGCTCTAAGGTGGGTGTTGGTTTATTGGATGTTAGATCATAAAAATTTATTATTGCCTGTAACAATGGCACCACGTGGATTAATCACTGTATTATTATTTTTCCAAATACCAGACAAATACAAATTTCCATTTTTCCACGGCGGGGTTACGTTTTTTATCGTAATTATGACATGCTTAGTTATGAGTTCTGGGTTGATACTTTCTAAGGGGCCAAAGACTATTGACGAGTAATTAAAATTAAATTCGTTTTTGAGCGAAGTTTTACCTATTTATGCTATAATAACGCTTATAGAAAACGCATTTAATTTGGAAATAAAATGCCAGAAAAGATAAAAGATAATTTGCTGATTTTAATATCATAAAATGTAACCGAGGGGATAGTAGCCACCTCGGTTTTTCTTTTGTTGTTTTATAATTTGAATTTATTGAGATAAGAGTTTTTGATGACTAAATATATATTTATTACAGGTGGAGTGGTATCTTCATTAGGAAAAGGTATTGCTGCTGCGTCTACTGCTGCTATTTTGGAATCACGTGGTTTATCGGTAACCATGTTGAAATTAGACCCATATCTAAATGTTGATCCTGGGACAATGAGTCCAATGCAACATGGGGAAGTGTTTGTAACTAATGATGGTGCCGAAACAGATTTAGACCTTGGGCACTATGAGCGTTTTGTTTCAGCTAAGATGACTAAAAAGAACAACTTTACTTCTGGTCAAATTTATGAGTCAGTAATTAAAAAAGAACGTAAAGGTGAATATTTAGGTAAGACAGTTCAAGTAATTCCACACATCACTAATGAAATAAAAGAGCGCATTATTGAAGGTGCCAAAGGATATGATGTGGCAATGGTTGAAATTGGTGGTACTGTTGGCGATATTGAGTCACAGCCATTTTTAGAAGCTATTCGTCAAATGCGTCAAGAATTAAAGCGTGAAAATACGCTATTTATGCATTTAACATTAGTTCCATATATCGCAAGTGCTGGGGAGTTAAAGACTAAACCAACGCAACATTCAGTTAAAGACATGCTTCAACTTGGGCTTCAACCAGATATCCTTATTTGTCGTATGGATAGAGAATTGCCTGAAGATGAAAGACAAAAAATTGCATTATTTTGTAATGTAGATGAAAAAGCTGTAATTGGTTGTTATGATTCGGATAGTATCTATAAAGTCCCACGCATGTTACACGATCAAGAGATTGATGATATTATTTGCGATAAATTAAAGCTAGATACTAAAAAAGCAGATTTTGCTATTTGGGATAAAATTGTCTATAATTTGGAAAATCCAGAGCGAGAAGTAACTATTGCCATGGTTGGTAAATATGTTGATTTAACAGAGTCTTATAAATCATTGAATGAGGCGTTAATTCATGCTGGTATTCACGCTAAAGCTAAAGTAATAATAAATTATATTGATGCGGAAACTTTAACTACGTCAGAAACTGTGAAAAATGAATTATCTGATGTTGATGCTATTTTAGTACCAGGTGGTTTTGGTAGTCGTGGTGTGGAAGGTAAGATAAAGGCAATTGAGTTTGCTCGTACGCAAAATATTCCATTTTTAGGTATTTGTTTAGGTATGCAGCTTTCAGTAGTTGAGTATGCTAGAAATGTTTGTGGCTTCAAAGATGCTAATTCGATAGAATTTAACCCTCAAAGCTCTTTTCCAATTATTGGTATAATTGACGAATGGGAAGATAAGAGCGGTAACCTTGAAACGCGTGATGAGAATACTGATTTAGGTGGTACAATGCGTTTAGGCTCTCAAGATGCAGAGTTGGTTGATGGTAGTTTAGCTGCTAAAATTTACGGTAGTTCACTGATACATGAGCGTCATCGTCATCGCTATGAAGTAAATAACAATCTAATCGGTAAATTAACTGAGCAAGGTTTGGTTATTGGTGGTAAATCTATTGGTCGTGAAAAGCTTGTTGAAACGATTGAATTACCTAATCATAAGTGGTTTTTTGCGTGTCAATTTCATCCGGAGTTTACATCAAATCCACTTGATGGGCACCCATTATTTAATGCATTTATAAATGCAGCATTACAAAGTGATAGTGATAATACATCGCAGTCACTATTTTAAAAATATTAAAGAAAGAATTTAATGGCAATGCCACAAACTCCTAAGCGATTTACAGCTGATGAATACAGTCAAATGATTCGTAAAAATGGAAATAAAGTTTTTAATGCTAATTGGAATTTATTTGATTTTGTATTTGGTGGTAAAAAAGCCGATATAATCAGAGCTAAATTTCAAGAAACTTATCATGATAATGCAGCTCAAGAAATTCAAATTGAAAATGACAAGATACAGCTAGCAATAAACAATCGTGTAGAAAATGGTTGGTTAAAAATATTTGAGAAAGAATAAGGGTAATTATATGCAAAAAACATCGTGGAAATTATTAGACTTTGAAATTGGATTAGATAAGCCTTTGTTTTTAATGGCAGGTCCTTGCTCAATTGAATCAGAACAATTAGCTATTGATACAGCTGGCTATTTAAAAGAAGTTACTAGCGAATTAGGGGTTAATTTTATCTATAAATCAAGTTTTGATAAGGCTAACCGTAGTTCAGATAAAACATTCCGTGGTCTTGGAATCGATGAAGGGTTGCGTATTTTGTCAGAGGTTAAGCGCCAGATAAATGTGCCAGTAGTTACTGATGTGCATGAAGTTGAACAAATTGATCAAGTGGCATCTGTCGTTGATATTATGCAAACGCCTGCTTTTTTAGCTCGTCAAACTGATTTTATCAAAGCTGTTGCAGCATCAGGAAAGCCTGTGAATATCAAAAAGGGTCAATTCATGGCGCCGTGGGATATGAAAAACGTTACGCAAAAAGCTGAAAATGTAGAAGGTCATGGTTTAATCATGGCTTGTGAGCGTGGTGTTAGCTTTGGATATAATAATTTAGTGTCTGATATGACGTCTCTTGTGATTATGCGCGAGACAAATTGTCCAGTAGTGTTTGATGCAACTCATTCAGTACAGCTACCAGGTGGTCAAGGAACTACTTCAGGTGGGCGTCGTGAATTTGTGCCAGTTCTTACACGTGCAGCTGTTGCAGTTGGAATTAGTGGACTATTTATGGAGACTCATCCACGTCCTGATGAGGCAAAATCAGATGGTCCAAATTCATTTAATATGTATGAGATAAAAGACTTTTTAACTGAAGTTATGGCTATTGATCAACTAGTAAAAAAATATTAGTTAATGGCTGATTCTTATGAAATAGAACATAGTATCTTACACTTTTAGATCCATTTAATGATAGAATTAGTAATGAACTAATAAAAACACATAATAAACCGCATCAGCAATTTTGTTCAAAAATGAGCTGGTTTTTGTCTTCTTTAAAGGGGCTGTATATGAAAAAATTATTATTACTTCAACTGAGCTCAGCATGCTTTATTGTCGCATGCAGTGTTGGCCACAGTAATGTGACTTACCAGAAACCTATTGGACCAGTTTCATACAGCTATATTAATGGTCAGTTTGAGAGTAAAGCAACAAGTAAATTAGTATTGAATAATGCTAATGCAACTAGTGGTTGTGGTCAAGTATTAAGTAAAACCTCAAGTGGTTTAGGTATTGCATCTGGTTTTATGTCTTTTATTCCAGTAGCTGGACCAGCGTTGGGTGTCATTACTTCTGCAACTGGCAGTGTTTTAGGTTTATTTGGTTCTGCGAAAGGAAACAATTGTACTAATCAACAGTTTGAGAATATGCAGATTCAGTTAGCAAATCAATCTGAGGAAATCAATAACTTAGAAACAGATTTGGATTTATCTAATAATGAAATATGGCAGCAAATGCAAGCCCAAGCTAGTTTAATTTTAAACACAAATTATATACTCTATAACTCACAAATATCAAATATATCAGGGGATCAAGGGTTGCTGTATTCATTTATGTATAAATCTGGTTTTTGGAATCCTGATAGTGGTATGCCTGTAACTAATTTTAATATTGAAAGTGCACTTACTTCTGCTAGCTACTCATCTTTATCTGGCTACATTAACTCATATACTGGGTTAGATCAACAAATTACTAATATAGCAGGGGTGATACCAACGTCCAATAATTCTTCAGGATTTAATACGGTGATTATCAAAGAAAATGCCTCTGATTATATAAATTTATTATCATCGTTATATAACTATTTAAATAACATATTGGTCACTAGTGCTCAAAGCAATAACAATAATATAGTTCCTTATGTAGATCAATATAATCAAGTCGTACTAGCACTTTATCAGAAGAGTTTGTATGCTGTTAATCAGGCATACATGGTGTCGTATTTGATTAACCAAATCAATTATCAGAATTATGTAACTGGTGGTAATCAACCATACTTGGCTGATATATCAGGAATATATGGTACTTATTTTAACCCTAACTATATATCATACAATTATGGTAGTCAATTAGACTACTATAATGCATCACAGCAAAATCTATCTATTCTATATGCTCAAATAGTTAACCAATTATATTCGAATACATTGAACTATATTGTTACTGATAGCCCAGTAGGCAACCAAAGTTATCCGAATGCACAGACGTTTAGTTATCAAGATGAGAGTGGTCAATTAATCAATCTTGGCGAATCTATAAATTATAGTGCATTAGTTGGTAGTTCGGTCATGAGCGCAACATCTACTCTTATAGATGCTATGCAAAATAGTAGTCCAACTAATGGTGTAAACTTAGCTAATTCTTTAAAGCTTGCAATGTCAAATAGTAAGCAACAATATTCAACATTATTCTATCAAGCTCCATATTTTAGTAATGCTGCATCTTGTACTTTAGCACTTTCACAGTATAATTATCTAAATGGTACAAATGGTTCCATTCAGGACTTTTATCAATCTGAGTCTGGTCTTAATAGCTGCCAACCTTTGTTATTAGGTGGTGGAAGTGAATCAGTGACTGCATCAATAATGTCTTGGAGTACTATACAACCTTATTATGCTAATGTGTCACAGCAATCGCCAGTATTATATGGAAGTGTTTCTAATAATATAGCTGCATCAAATACTAATTATGTAGGTTCTATTTCTCCATATAGTCTGTATGTTTACACTCCTAATGGAAGTACACCATCACTTGGTAGAACCAATGTACCATATCTTATGTCTGGAAATTGGAGTTTAAATGGGTTCTCTAATCAAATAATATTTAGCAATATGTATTATGATTTCTATGGATATATGCCAAACAAGAACTGGGAAAATGCTACTGCAATTGGTTATCAATCTTCTGTTGGTAATGGCAATATCACTTTTATGGGTGGTAGTCAAACAAATTGGTCAGCCAATGGACATCAAAACTATAATCTATCAAATGGCACCTCTCAACCTTATATATACTATGGCTGGATGAATGTTAATTATCCAAGTGGTGTGAGTAAAAATGATGTAGTAAGTAATTTATCTGCTATTCAGGTAACCTTTCCGGACGGTTTTATAGCATCTCTTGGTATTATGATTTCAAATATTACAGATTGGACAGGATATTATGGTGAAATCAGTATAAATCCAAATTTACTCAATGTACAAATTGATGGTAACCCTCTTTTATCTGGTTATGGTTCAGCAAATATTTGGGGAGGTTCTGGTGGAACATGTCAATCGTCTGATGGTATGACTTTATGTGATAGTACTTTCACGTTAAATAATAATTTATTGGTAGCAGGTGGAACTTCAGCATCAATAGGCGGATGGGGTGATTTTATATTATATTCTAATCCAACATCATGTTCTTGGGGAGCGTATTTCACAGAGGAAATAGATGGATATACAAGACCTTATGCAATTTCTAGTATCAATTGTTCATATTAATTAGAGAGTATTTTAACAATCATAACGTAGTACCCATAGTACCTTACACTTTTAAGTCAGTTTCATGATGATTTTATAGATTTTGGAGTGTTTATATGTTTTTTGTGTTAGGTTTATAGTATTCTAATAAACTAGAATAAAAATATGTTGATATGAAAGGAATTAATTATGTCAGCAATCGTAGATATTATTGCTCGTGAAGTTTTAGATTCACGTGGTTTTCCGACTGTTGAAGTCGATGTGGTTTTAGAATCTGGTGCATTTGGTCGTGCTGCTGTACCAAGTGGTGCGTCAACTGGTAGTCGTGAAGCGTTAGAATTACGTGATGGCGATAAATCTCGCTATAATGGTAAAGGTGTATTAAAAGCTATTGAGAATATCAATGGTCCAATTACTGAAGCTATTTTAGGTCTTGAAGCTCTTGATCAAACTTTAGTAGATAATACTATGCTAGAGCTTGATGGTACTGAGTATAAGACTAATTTGGGTGCTAATGCTATGCTTGCAGTTTCGATTGCAACTGCACGTGCAGCTGCTGATGAATTGGGTATTCCGTTATATAAATATGTTGGTGGTGCAGGTAAAAAAATATTACCAGTTCCCATGATGAATGTCATTAATGGTGGTGAACATGCAAATAACAATCTTGATATCCAAGAGTTTATGATTATGCCTGTTGGAGCTCCATCATTCAAAGAAGCGTTACGCTATGGTTCTGAAGTGTTTCAAGCATTAAAGAAAATTTGTAATTCATATGGATTCCCAACATCAGTGGGTGATGAGGGTGGTTTTGCGCCAAATTTGAATACTAATGAAGAAGCAATTAAAATGATTCTTGAGGCTGTATCTGTTGCTGGATATGTGGCTGGCAAAGATATCATGATTGCAATGGACTGTGCAGCATCAGAGTTTTATAAAGACGGAAAATATCATTTAGAAGCTGAAGGTCTGCATTTAACTTCTGCACAAATGGTTGATTACCTTGAAAATTTAGTAAATAATTACCCAATCATTTCAATTGAAGACGGTATGGCTGAACAAGATAATGAAGGTTGGAAATTATTAACTGATAGACTTGGGAAACGCATTCAGGTTGTTGGTGATGACTTGTTCGTTACTAATCCGCGCATCTTGTCTAAAGGTATTGAAGCTGGTATTGCTAATTCATTATTAGTTAAAATAAATCAAATTGGTACATTGACTGAAACAATTGAAGCTGTTGAAATGGCAAAAACTGCAAATTACACAACGGTTATGTCTCATCGCTCTGGTGAAACAGAGGATTATGTGATTGCAGATTTAGCTGTTGGTTTAAATTGTGGCCAAATTAAAACTGGCTCGTTATCTCGTTCAGATCGCATTGCTAAATACAATCAATTAATTCGTATTGAAGAAATGCTAGGTGATACTGCCGCTTATCCTGGGTTAAAAGCCTTTTATTGTGTTAAATAGTTAAATTTATAACATATATAAAGTGTAGTCGTAAGTGGCTACACTTTATTTTTTGATAGTTATTTTTTATGTTAAAATATTAGATTATTTTATGCTTTAAATAGATATAATATGCAAAAGTTATTGTTTTTATCATTGTGTGCTGTTTTATCATTCTTTTTATATGAGTTATGGTATGGCAGTGGTAGTATTTATGATTGTTATCGCTTACAAAAAGTTGTTGAAAAAGCTAAGAGTGACAATCAAGTGTTGATAGATAGAAATAATGTAGTGAAAGACCGTTTATCAGAGCTAAAAGGTTCTGATGAGTTAATTGAGATTAGCTCGCGTAGGGATTTAGGTCTAGTAAAAAATGGTGAAATCTTAGTTAATTTTCCAAGCGTAAAATCAGCTAATGAATCAAATATTGTGAATTGAGGTAGTGTTTGTTTGCTTTAGAAATAAATAATGTTAATAAAATTTATGGAAATAAATTTAAAGCATTAGATAATGTAAATTTTAGATTAGCCCAAGGTGATTTTATCGGCTTACTTGGCGTAAATGGTGCTGGTAAAACATCGTTAATCTCTTCCATTTCTGGCGTAAATAGCTTTAATGGTGAAATTAAAGTTATGGGTCACGATGTTTTGCGCGATTTAGTTAATGCAAAAAAACAACTTGGGGTGGTGCCTCAAGAGTTAGCTTTTGATCCATTCTTAACTGTAATGCAGACATTAAAATTTCAGTCTGGATTATATGGTGTTAGTGATAATCAAGCTTGGATTGATGAACTATTAGAGCGAATGCACTTAACTGATAAAGCTCATGCAAATACACGTAGCTTATCTGGTGGAATGAAACGTAGATTAATGGTTGCACAAGCCTTGGTGCATAAGCCTGCGGTAATTATTTTGGATGAGCCAACAGTTGGTGTTGACGTTGAAATTCGGAAAAACATTTGGGAATTTATTAGCAAATTACATAAAGAAGGCCACACAATTTTATTGACAACTCATTATCTAGAAGAAGTAGAGCAACTGTGTAATAAAATAATCATGATAGATAAGGGTAAGGTTATTGCAGAGAGCTCAAAGCAAGAGCTTATTGAGAAGGCTAACGGTTTACCTAGCTCTATAGAAATTGAAACTATGGATGATAAATTTACTAGTGAATTAGATGGATTAGTTTTGTCTAAATCAGATAATAAATACACACTTAAACTTGAAAATAATAAATCGATGATGCAGATATTAAATACTCTAACGGCATCTGGGGTTGTAATTGAAAACATTAATATCAACAGACCCAAGCTTGAAGATATATTTTTAGATTATTTGGGGCGTTAATTATGCCATTTTATGCAATTATAAAAAAAGAAATTTATCGCTTTAGCTCGATTTGGGTACAAACTCTAATTGGTCCATTAACTACTGCTTTGCTGTATCAATTAATTTTTGGACATCAATTTTCAAGTATATCTACAGGTATTGATGGCATTAATTATGCTACATTTTTAATACCTGGTCTAATTATTATGCAGGTTTTATTAAATGCGTTTGGTAATGGTTCAAGTAGTCTGATTCAATCTAAATACTCTGGGAATATTATATTTATTTTGATGGCGCCAGTATCACAATTCAGTATGTATATGGCATATTTGATAGCAAGTATTATTCGTGGTATATTGGTTGGTGCGGCAGTTCTTATTGGAATTGTTTGGTTTGGTAATCTGCCATTTTCTCATATTTGGGCTATTATATATTTTGCTATATTAGGTTCTGCTATTACTGGTGGATTGGGATTAATTGGTGGTATTGTTTGTGAAAAATTTGACCAACTTGCGGGTTTTCAGTCATTTGTAATGGTGCCACTAATTTATCTATCAGGTATATTTTTTAATATCCAACATTTCTCAGATTTCTGGAAGTCATTAGCGATGCTTGATCCATTTTTGTATATTGTAGATGGATTTCGTTATGGATTTGTTGGCGCTAATAATTTTGCTATTGAATATGGAGCAATATTCGTATTTGTATTTGCAATAATTGTGAATTTTGTTGGTTATAGTTTGCTTCGCCGTGGTGTGAAAATAAAAAATTAAAGGAATTGATATGTTGGAAGATGTAATTTATCAGGCAATTAATGCGAATATACCATGCGTGTTTCTGGATGTAACTGGAGATGGTCGTCATTTTGAGGCAGTTGTGGTTAGTGAAAATTTTGTAGGTCAACAATTAATTAAGCGTCATCGCATGATTTATGCAGCTCTTGGTGAACGAATGAAAGAAGAAATTCACGCATTATCAATGAAATTATATACTAGTGAAGAATGGAAGAAATTAAATGGATAAACTAATTGTTAATCATTCAATGAACCTAAAAGGTGAGATTCGTGTTTCAGGTGCTAAAAATGCAGCACTTCCAATTGTTTGTGCAAGTTTATTAACTGCAGACAGTTTGACATTGACTAATGTGCCACGTCTTCGTGATATTTATACATTAGAGAAATTATTAGGTGGTATGGGGGTTAAGATTAACTTTACTGGTGACACTATGCAGTTTGATGCAAGTAATGTTACAAGTTTAGTTGCGCCATATGAATTAGTTAAAACTATGCGCGCGTCTGTTTTAGTGCTTGGACCATTACTTGCTAGATTTGGTTATGCTGAAGTGAGTTTACCTGGTGGTTGTGCTATTGGTGCTCGCCCAGTGGATCAGCATATCAAAGGCTTAGAGGCTATGGGTGCTGAGATAGTAATTGAGCATGGATATATTAAAGCTAAAGCTACTCGCCTAAAAGGTGCACATATTGTTATGGATATGGTGACAGTTACTGGTACAGAAAATTTATTGATGGCTGCAGTGTTAGCTGATGGTGAGACAATTCTTGAAAACGCAGCTCGTGAACCAGAGGTTACAGATTTAGCTATATGCTTAAATAATATGGGTGCAAAAATTACAGGAATTGGTACCGATAAATTAGTGGTTCAGGGTGTAGATAAACTTCATGGAGCAACGCATAGTATTGTAGCTGATAGAATTGAGGCTGGTACATTTGCTATTGCTGCTGCAATGACCCAAGGTGATTTGACATTAACTCATGCTCGTCCAGATACTATGGGTGCAATTATTGAGAAATTAATTCGAACGGGTGCTAAGGTTGTTGAAACTGCTGACACGTTAAGAGTAAGTATGAATACTCGTCCAAAGCCAGTTGACATTAAAACATTACCATATCCAGCCTTTCCAACTGATATGCAAGCTCAATTTATGACATTAAATTGTATCGCTAGTGCCACATCAGTTATGATTGAAACAATTTTTGAAAATCGTTATATGCATGTGCCAGAATTATGCCGTATGGGTGCGAAAATTAATGTAGATGGCCATACTGCAATAGTGCATGGCGTTGATAAACTATATGGTGCAGAAGTTATGGCAACTGATTTGCGTGCTTCAGCTTCATTGGTGATAGCTGGCATGTATGCTGAGGGTGTTACTGAAGTGGATAGAATCTATCATTTAGATAGAGGTTATGAACATATTGAGAATAAATTAAATCAAGTTGGTGCTAATATTATTAGGGTGAAAAGTACAGAAAATGTATAAAAAACTATTGATTGCATTAGGTTTTGTTGCTATTGTTTCATGTTCGCATAAGGTCGAGCAAACTGAAGATGTTAAATATGTAAAAATGTACACAATAACTAGTGATAGCTCTTCATTGGGTACAACTTTTCATGGTATTGTTCATGCTGAGTTTGAGCCAAATTTATCTTTTAGGGTTGCAGGTAAGATAATTTCGCGTAATGTTGACATTGGTCAACAAGTTGAAAAAGATCAAGTTTTAGCAAAATTAGATCCATCTGATTTACAACTTTCGGCTTCATCTGCTAGCTCACAGCTTGCAGCTGCTAAGTCAGCATACTTGACACAACAAGCCAATTTAGCTAGATATAAACAATTGCTATCACAGAACTTTGTTTCTCAGGCGCAATACGATATTCAAAAAGCTCAGTTTGATAATGCAAAAGCTCAATATGAACAAGCACAAAATCAGGTTTCAAATAGCAATAATCAAGTTAATTACACAACATTAGTAGCTCCATCTAGTGGTGTAATAACATCTATTAGAATGGATGCCGGTCAAGTGGTTAATGCTGGGCAAACTGTTGCTACAATGGCTGTATCTGGTGCTAAAGAAGTAGTTGTAGATATTCCTGAAACACAAATTAATGATTTCAAAACAAACATGCCTGCTAAAATAAAGATTTGGGCATTGAATAAAGATTTTGATGGCGTTATTAGGGTAATTAATAGTGCAAGTGATCAAGATACTCGGACTTTTTCTGCGCGTATTACTATAAATAATCCAAGTGCTGATATTAAATATGGTATGGCGGCAGATGTTTCAATTACTCCATTAAATAATGTTGAAGGCATTGAAGTACCATTAAATAGTATTTATTCAAATAATGGTAAGTCGTATATTTGGAAGATTGATGCTAAATCACAAGCTGAATTAGTTGAGATAAGGGTTTTAAATACTGATGGTGAATTATCTAAAATATCAACTAATGATTTAAAACAAAGTGACAAGATTGTTGCAGCTGGGGCTAATTTTGTCCATCAAGGTCAGCTAGTAAAAGAATACTAGAATTTAGCATAAACTTTGTGATAAAATACGGTTCTCATGGGAGGTTTGCTCGGTTTAAATTATAAATTTTTACTTGGCTTATCTTATCGCTAATGATTATCTTTTGATAATCTGTAAATTAAGGAAATTAAAATGGCTATTACAGCTACTCAAAAAAATGAAATTATTTCTAAATTTCAACGTGAATCAGGTGATACTGGTTCTTCTGAAGTTCAAATTGCATTGTTAACTGCAAGAATTAACGATTTAACTATGCATTTTAAAACACACGCTAAAGATCATCATTCTAGACGTGGTTTATTAAAATTAGTATCTCGCCGTCGTCGTTTATTAGATTATATAAAACGTACTGATTTTGCTAAATACTCAGGTTTAATTAAAGAATTAGGATTACGTAAGTAATTGTGTAAAGGTGGTCTTAGTACCGCCTTTAATTTTTAGGAGACTTATTATGCACGCATTAATTATATTTTTAGCTTTTATCGTTGTGGTATCTGTTTTAGTATTTATGATTAACAAAGATCGTAATACAATTGCTGCATTAGGTAAAATCATTAAAGATGATTCTTCAACTTTTGAAGCTAAAGATGAAGCTAGAGCTAAGACTAAAATTTTAAACAAGAAAGTTCTACAAAAAAGTATTGCTATTATTGTTTTAATAATTATATTTTATGCTTTAATTTAGTTTAGTGCTAATTAATAAAAAACCCAAGTTATATAACTTGGGTTTTTTGTATTAAAATTGACTAATGAAATTATTCAAAATCATATATTGATTAGGATCATCAGGGCATTGAGTTGTACCACATTCAAAGAATGTTAGTGCAAAGTTTAATACAATTACAAGTAGATATCCATATATAATGAATTTAACTAATGGGTTTTTGCCTACCTTAACTTTTTTGATTAGCTTCTCATGACGATAATCTTCTGGGTAAATAATAATTATTAACATATTCCAAGCAATTGCAACCATACAAATTATAAATACCCAGGTATACAAATGAATACCAAAAATGGGGTCGCCATAATAGCCACTACCTGGCACTATGTGTAGTAATATTTGTCTCATGGCAATAAATGCCGTAACTATTGCAGCAATCGTTGAATATGCATAGTGATTTGCGCGATTACCATAAACTGTGTTTAATAAGTAGCCATATGCAATTGCCATTAAGCCAATTCGTTGTAATAAACATAATGGGCAGGGTAATTCATGGAAGAATAATTGAATTATGATTGCAGCAGCTGAAACAACAAAGACACCTGCTAAATCAACTATATTACTTAACAATACTATTTTACTTGAGAATAAACGTAAGCTATTCATTGGTTTAGATTCTTTATTTTGTAGCATCTTAATCTATCCTTCTATAGCTGGATGTTAAGAGCATCTGTGACATGATGCTTAAACATAATAATTAAAACAATCAAAAATAACCAAAAAGTTACTTTAGATACATTGTGCCAACCAAACACTGCTGAAGCGCAAGGTATTAATAATAAAATAAATAAAAAAGCCATTACGTAATTCCTTTTTTGCCAAAAATTTACATGTGAATATTTTACTATAGTTGTAATCATTGCTAACACTAAGCTAATTAAATTATGACTAAATTATATTTTTTATAGTATAAGAATGATAATCATGTGTATTTTTGATACACTCGTTATCTGATGAAGTTAGTACTTTAATGATTATGATATAATCAGATTTATTATAGATTAAATATTTTAGGAAATTAAATTGGCTATTATTACTGTAGATAAGTTGAGTTTAGCATTTGGACACCATGTTTTATTGGATAAAGTTAATCTTAGTTTAGAAAAAAATGACAAAATTGGATTAATCGGTCGTAATGGTGCTGGAAAGTCGTCATTATTGAAAGTAATTGCTAAAAAACAATCAGCTGACGATGGTAATCTTCATTATCAAGACGGTATTAAAATAGTCTACGTTGCACAAGAGCCAGAATTAAACCCTGAAAATACTATATTTGCTGAAATAATGAGTGGTTTAGGTGAGTTAACAAATGTTTTGGCTGAGTATTATGAATTATTAGACAAATTAGCGCATGATTACTCAGATTCTCTTTTGGATAGATTAAATTCATTGCAGCATCAATTAGAACATAGTAATGGTTGGGTAATAAAAAACCTGATTGATAAAACCATTTCGGAGCTTAACTTAAATTCACAACAGCTAATTAAAGATTTATCCGGTGGAGTTCGGAAGAAAGTTGCAATTGCCAAAGCATTGGTTGTGAATCCTGATTTGATTTTACTTGATGAGCCGACCAATCATTTAGACATAGATGCAATTATGTGGTTGGAACAAATTATCAAATCATTTAATGGCAGCATAATGCTAATTACGCACGACAGAAAATTTCTTGATAATACTGTAGATAAAATTTTGGAACTTGATAGAGGTAAAATTTCAATTTATGTAGGTAATTTTGCAAAATATCAAGAAACCAAACAACGTCAATTAGCAGATGAAGCAAAAACAAATGCCGAGTTTGACAAAGTGCTTGCACAAGAAGAGGTTTGGATTAGAAAAGGCGTTGAGGCTAGACGTACTAGAAACGAAGGCCGTGTAAGGCGGTTATATGAATTACGAGAAATGCGTCGTCAACGTCGTGAACATCAAGATTCTGTTAAGCTACAAATTGATAATAGTCAGACCTCTGGTAAGATTGTTGCTGAAGTTGATAATTTATTCGTACAATTTGGTGATAAAAATATAGTTAATGATTTTAGCTGTAAAATTATTCGTGGCGATAAAATTGGGTTGATTGGTAAAAATGGGGTTGGTAAAACAACATTATTAAAAGCAATACTAGGGCATATTAAGCCAACATCTGGCAAGGTTAAACTTGGTACCAAATTAGAAATCGCTTATTTTGATCAATTACGTGTGCAATTAGATGATGATAAAACCATACAAGACGTAGTAGCTGATGGGCAAGACTATGTATTCATCAACGGTGCTCGTAAACATATTGCAACGTACCTAGAGGATTTCTTGTTTGATCCAGCTAGGTTTCGTTCTCCCGTAGCATCACTATCTGGTGGCGAGCGTAATAGACTATTACTTGCTAAATTATTTTCGCAGCCAGCTAATGTGCTTGTACTTGATGAACCAACTAATGATTTAGATATGGATACATTGGAATTGCTAGAGGAGTTACTATCTAATTATTCTGGAACTGTATTCCTAGTTAGTCATGACCGTGAATTTCTTGATAACGTAGTAACTCAATCATGGGTATTTCTTGGTGATGGCGAAATATTGGAATATAGTGGTGGCTATTCTGACTGGTTGGAGTATAGAGATCATTATTATAAATTAAAAAATACTAAGCTTCATGAATCAAATATCTCACAGGATTCAAATAAGCCAACATTAAATAACAAATCAGGTAATAGAAGTAAATTAAGCTACAAAGAAAAGACAGAGCTAGAGCAGCTACCTAGTTTATTAGTTCAATTAGAAGAAGAGCAAAAAACTTTAAATGAACAATTACAAAATCCTCAGCTATATAAAGATGAACCGGAGTTGGCAACAAAATACCATGCTAGAGTTGCTGAGATTGACGATTTATTGATTGAAAAATTAGCTCGTTGGGAAGAGCTGGAAGCAAGGAGTTAGCGTAATATTCGTTTACTTGCGAAGTCAATGATTGTTGATGGCTTTTTACTAAAGTTGGTTAGTCCATTAACTATTAACGCTTTACTTCCAAATTGTCGCATGCAATCGCGATAGTTTTTAATTGATTTTTTCCCAGATTTATTTGCTGAAGTTGAGATTAATGCTGAGTTCAAATATTTAGTAAGATTTATAACTTGTGAGTGTTTGGTAACTCTAACTGCAACTTTGTTATGATTACCAGTTAGGATTTTTGGCACAAAACGAGTAGTTGGTAAAATAATACTATATGGACCAGGCCAATAGTTATTTAGTTCATTAATTTCGCTCTTTGTAAGTGGGTTAATTAATTTAACTAACTGCTTAAACTCTCCTGCAATGACAATTAGCCCTTTGTGTGTCGGACGCTGTTTTAGTTGTAAGATTTTCTTAATTGCAAGTATATTAAATGGGTCGCATCCCAAACCATAGCAAGACTCTGTAGGGTAAGCAATAACTCCACCTTTTTTTAGGTGGAGTTTTATTTTCTTTAACTGTGATGCGCTAATTCGATTAAGCATTTACTTTTTTAGTGATTTGTTGAATTAAAATATATAAGCCCGCAATAGTTAATAAAATGAATCCATACATGCTCATCTTAGGACCTGATATTCCAAAGACTGTCCAATCGATCATCGCACATTCCGCAGTGCCACTTAATACCGTGTGAATAAATCCTGTTAATGGCATTTGCTTAAATAATATCTCTAATGGCATGCCACAAGACATTGGCCATTGTTCCGGTGTGAGGCTTTGTAAATAAACATGGTGATGCGCCATAGCAACTCCAGCTCCAGATAGTAAAGTAATTAAAAATCCATAGATATAATTACCGCATTTTTTAGGGCCATGAATTGCACCAATTAATGCAATGATTCCAATTAAAAAATAAGCAATGCGCTGAGCAATACATAATGGGCAAGGTTCTGCACCATCAATTATTTGAGAATAAAGAGCGTATCCAATTCCTGTTGCGCATACTAAAAAAACTAAGAGCATAACAAGTCGTGGACTAAATTTTTGAAAAAATACTTTACACATGAATTAAATACCTTAAAATTGCCAATTAGCAATATTATAAACTATGAGGTTGGTTATGCGTAGCGTGTTTTATATATCTGATCAAACTGGGATTACTACAGAGAAGCTTGGCAGTGCATTATTGGTGCATTTTGCTGATATAGAATTTCGTAAAGAAACGTTTCCGTTTTCAAATACTTCGGCAAAAGTTAATCAGGTATTAATAAAAGCCCGTAATCGCTATATGATAGATGGTGTCAAACCAATTATTATTTCCAGTATGGTTGATGAAAAGTTGCGCAAATTACTTAATGTTGATTATGCGATAAGCATTGATTTCTTTGAGTCATTTATCCCTAAATTAGAGACTGAGCTCGGTACTAAAGCCAATATGTTAACTGGTACTGTTCATAGTATCGGTAATGAAGATAAATATAATCATCGTATAGACGCAATTCATTATTCATTGGAAAATGATGATGGAGTATCAAGTAAACATTATGATGAAGCTGATATTATTATAATTGGCGTTTCAAGAGTTGGTAAAACGCCTACTAGTATCTATTTGGCAGTTAATTATGGAATAAAGGTAGCTAATTATCCCTTAGCTGAAGTTGATTTACAGGATGATCATTTACCTAAAGTGTTAACGCCATATCATCATAAGCTTTTTGGCTTAAGTATTGAGGCAGAGCGTTTACATAGAATTCGCACCCATCGTATGCCAGGTCGCAAATATGCAGAAATGGATACCTGTATTTCTGAAATCAAGGCAGCTGAAAGAATTATGCATAATTGTGGTGTGCCATTCTTAAATAGTAGCCATAAATCAATTGAAGAGATTTCGGTTGCGATTGTTCAAATGGTTAGACTTAGTAAACAGTTTTAAAAAATATTGATATATCATTTATTTGGTGGTATAATTTGGTACTATTTTTATAAATAGAAAATTCACACATTGTTGGTTAAAGGGTGTGGTTGTTAACCATATAAATCCATCAATGGCGGTATAACCCTTATAAAAGGAAATTAAATTATGTCAGTTTCTATCAAAGAAATGTTGGAAGCAGGTGTTCATTTCGGACATCAAACAAAATACTGGAATCCTCAAATGAAGCCGTATATTTTCGGCGCTCGTAACAAGATTCACATTATCAATTTAGATAAAACATTACCATTGTTTGAAGAAGCAATTAAATTTGCTAAACAAACAGTAAAAAACAAAGGTTTCATTTTATTTGTTGGTGCTAAAGCTCAAGCAAGTGAAACAATTGCTGAAGAAGCAACGCGTTGTGGTATGCCATACGTTGATCACCGTTGGTTAGGTGGTATGTTAACTAATTTCGAAACTGTTAAAAAATCAATTAAAAAATTAGAAACTAAAACTGAATTATTAAATTCTAGTGAATCTGGTTTATCTAAAAAAGAAATTTTAGATACAACTCGTGAAGTAGCTAAATTACAAAAAACTATTGGTGGTATTTCAGAAATGAAAGGCTTACCATCAGCTATATTTATTATTGATACAGGTGTTCACAATATTGCTATTCAAGAAGCTCAAAAGCTTGGTATTCCTGTAATCGCAGTTGTTGATTCAAACAATAGTCCTGATGGCGTTGATTACGTTATTCCTGGTAATGATGATTCAGCTCGTGCAATTAAATTATATGCTTCTACATTAGCTGATGCTATTTTATCTGCTAAAGAAGAAACTGTTGCTGATTTAGCTAAAGCTGTTAAAGTTGAAATGGTTGAAGATGCCAAAGAAGAAGCTAAAACAGTAAGAAGAGTTAAAAAATCTTCAGAAGAAGCTACTGCCGAATAATTTGGCTTAGATTTACAAAAATATGACCGTAACTAAGTTACGGTTTAATTTTATTCAAGATATATTAAATTGGAGTTTAAATAAAATGACTACTATTACAGCTAAAATGGTTGCAGAATTACGTGAAATGACTGGTATGGGTATGATGGAGTGCAAAAAAGCACTTGTTGAAGTTGATGGGGATATTAAAAAAGCTGAAGAGTTAATTCGTATTAAATCTGGTAATAAAGCCTCTAAAATGGCTGGTCGTACTGCAGCTGAAGGTGTTATTGCTATTGCGATTTCTGCTGATAAAAAAACTGGCGCTATTGTAGAAGTAAATTGTGAAACAGATTTCGTTGCTAAAGACGAAGGTTTTCTTAAATTTGCTAATGATATTGCTGCTGCTATTGCTAATGATGTTAGTGCTACAATTGAAAATGTAGCAAACGTTAAATTAGCTACAGGTGAAGTTTTAGAAGAAGCGCGTAAAGCTATTATTGCTAAATTAGGTGAGAATATGTCAGTTCGCCGTTTTGTACGTTATGCAAATGCTAAACAATTATCTTCTTATTTACATGGTAACAAAATTGGTGTTTTAATCGATGTTGAATCAAGTGACGATTCATTAGGTAAAGATATTGCTATGCATATTGCTGCAGCTAAGCCTAAAGCATTAGACGCAAGTGGTGTTGATCTAGAGCTAATCGAAACTGAACGTCGTGTTGCTGCTGAACGTGCTCGTGAAGCAGGTAAACCAGCTGACATGATTGATAAAATCGTTGAAGGTACAGTTAATAAATTCTTGAAAGAAGTTACATTAATTAATCAAGTGTACATTAAAGCTGATGATGGTAAGCAGACTATTGAGCAGTTATTAAAAGCTAAATCTTCAAAAATTAATGGCTTCACTTTATATGTAGTTGGTGAAGGTATTGAGAAGAAAGTTGTTGATTATGCAGCAGAAGTTGCGGCAGCAGCAAAAGTAAACTAATTTTTAGATTTGTTTATGTATAAAATCCCTCAGTAACATGAGGGATTTTTGTTATAATATATTAGATATTAAATATTATAGGAGTGAATATAATGAGTTCACCAATTCTTTTTACAGAAAATGCGGTTAGTAAAGTTCGTGAATTAATTACTGAGGAAGGCAATCCAGATTTAAAACTTAGAGTTTTTATTACTGGAGGTGGCTGCTCTGGATTTCAATATGGATTTACTTTTGATGAGATAGTTAATGAAGATGATTTTGTCGTTGATAAAGAAGGGGTACAATTTTTAGTTGATACTATGTCTTATCAATACTTGCTTGGTGCAGAGATTGACTATATTGATTCATTTGAAGGCTCTCAATTTACTATTAAGAACCCGAATGCACAAACAACTTGTGGTTGTGGGTCTTCTTTCTCGGTTTAAATTTTGGTAGTACACAAATGAAGCGGTTAAACCACTTGTTTATTACGCTAGTATTGATTAGTAATTACTCATATTCTGGTGGTTTTGAATCAATTGATGCTGTTACAAAATCTTCATACACAATGTGTGATAGTGTTGTGAAGCGTGATTGTATCAACCTTAATAGTAATGATGGCCTAACGCAGAAAACATATACTGGAACAGCTCAGCAAATACGAAGTAATAGTTATACAGGGGCTAATAATAGTTATATTAACCCCAACTCTATTAGTTATGATAAGAATGCAATGGTTAATTTTAACATTACAAATTCCAATCAAACATTAATGCAGGCTTATTCAGATGAGTTGAATCAAGTGGTAACACCTTCGGAGTATGTTTTAGAAAAAGTAACTATCCCATTTCAAACAACCGAGAATACAAAACTCAATGTCGGTACAAACAAAGTGGAGTTTAATTGGTCTTATTAATTTATAAGGATTAGAAATTTGAACTATCAATTATA
This sequence comes from Neisseriaceae bacterium, assembly GCA_003962895.1. Taxonomy (GTDB): domain Bacteria; phylum Pseudomonadota; class Gammaproteobacteria; order Burkholderiales; family UBA11063; genus Aquella. Next base: position 5,452 of record RXKI01000110.1, on the reverse strand, counting down.
TATAATGTTGATAATGTCTTATTTGGTGGGGTCATTATCATTTGCTATTATAATCTCAAAATTAATGAAAATGGACGATCCTCGTAGTTATGGTTCAGGCAATGCTGGTGCAACTAATGTAATGCGTAGTGGAAATAAGAAGGCAGCTGCATTAACGTTATTGGGTGATTTAGTAAAAGGATTATTGGTTGTTGTAGTTGCTAGAGTTATCATGTATGGTCAACCATCAGGAGATTCGATAGTTGGTTTATGTGGTTTATTTGTAGTAATTGGTCATGTACTACCAATATTCTTTAAATTCAAAGGTGGAAAAGGCGTTGCAACTGCTGTTGGTGTGATGCTTGGTTTTAATTTGTGGTTATTTATTGGTGTACTAATTACTTGGATTTTAGTTTTTAAATTATCTAGAATTTCTGCATTAGCCGCAATTGTTGCTGCACTGTTGTCTCCATTATTTGCTTATTTATTTGCAAATGGTGGGTATTTTGGCTTTCATGAAGGAAATGGTGCATATTTTGGTGCAACATTGATGGTGGCTGCGATAGTAGTATTAAAGCATAAAAGTAATATTATTCGTATGATTAAAAATGAAGAACATGCATTCAAACAGAAATAACTGCAATTTATGAAACAAGTTGTTCTATTAGTTAATTTGGGTTCTCCTGAAAATTGTGATGTTAAGTCGATAAGACAATTTCTTAAAGAATTCCTATCTGATAAAAGAGTAGTTGGGTTACCAAAATTTTTATGGTACCCAATTTTGCATGGTGTCATATTACCTTTTCGAGCAAAAAAACTTCTTCACAAATATCAGCAAATATGGTTAAACAACGGCAAATCTCCATTGATTCATTATACTAACTGTCAAACAATAGCATTAAATAAAGTTCTTGATGGTTATGATGTGTATTCTTGCTTTAGTTATGGAAAGCAAAATATACATAATAGCTTAGATGTAATTAGTAAGAAATACTTAGGTAAATATCAATTAACTATATTGCCACTATATCCTCAATATTCAAGCTCAACTACAGCAAGTGTCTTTGACAAAGTTAATGATTATTTCAAGCAAAGCTACTATATCCCACAAATACAATTCATAAATAGTTTTGCAAGTAATAATTACTATATTAATGCTTTAGCAAATAAACTTAAAAATCATTGGGATAAATTTTGCAAAAATAAATTAGTTGTAAGCTTTCATTCTGTTCCACAAAAAATGATTGATTGCGGTGATGCTTATCAAAAAGAATGTGAGCAAACATTTCAATTACTGTGTAATAAATTAGATATAGCTGAGCGTGATGCCATATTATGCTACCAATCAAAATTTGGTAATTCTAAATGGATTGGACCATCAACAGAGAGTGTTATTAAACAACTAGCCAAATCAGGTCAAAAATCAATTGATGTAATATGCCCTGGTTTTGTTAGTGATTGCTTAGAGACCTTGGAAGAGATTCAGATTCAATATACCGAATTATTTAAAGCAAATGGTGGTAAAGAGTTAAAATATATACCATGTTTTAATGATGATATTGAATTTATCAATGTATTAAAAAATATTATAACTGGAGAATCTATATGTGTGGAGTAGTCGGTGGTATTTCAGGACGTAACGTTGTATCTGTAATCCTTGAAGGGTTGTCTCGCTTAGAGTATAGGGGGTATGATTCAGTTGGAGTTGCAGTTATTAATAATGACAAGCTAGAGCGTCGCAGAGTAACTGGGAGGGTAAAGCAATTAACTGATATTTGTAGAGAAGAGAAATTCCGCGGTTTAGTCGGAGTCGGACATACTCGTTGGGCTACTCATGGGGGTGTTACTCAAGAAAATGCACATCCACACTTTTCAAATAATGAGTTGGCGGTTGTTCATAATGGAATTATTGAGAATTATGTAGAATTAAAAGAACTACTAATCAAACAAGGTTATGTTTTTACTTCTGAGACAGATACTGAGGTTATTGTACATTTAATTCATTCAATATATAGTAATAATGGTCGTGATTTATTGCAAGCAGTTAAATCAGCAATTAAGCAATTACATGGAGCTTATGCAATAGGTGTGATTGATAAAAATAACCCAGAAGAGCTAGTTTGTGCAAGACTTGGTTCACCAATGGTTTTAGGTGTTGGTATTGAAGAAATGTTTTTTGCGTCAGATATTTCTGCACTTTTACCTGTTACCCAAAAAGTCATTTACTTAGAAGAGGGTGATATTGCTTTATTAACTTGTAATGATTATATAATTTGGGATAGTAATGATAGGGAAGTAATTCGAAAAGTTAATTTAAGTGAACTTTCAGCTTCCGCAACAGAGCTTGGTAATTATAGACATTACATGCAAAAAGAAATTTTTGAACAGCCAAAGGCGATTGCTGATACGATGCAACATTTAGGCAGTGAATTTAACCCTGAAATATTTGGACATGAAGCAAAGAGTATTTTTAATGGTATTAATAAAGTACAAATTATTGCATGCGGAACAAGTTATCATGCAGGAATGATTGCGAAATATTGGATAGAAGAATACGCGGATATTGAGTGTAATGTTGATATTGCGAGTGAATATAGATACCGTAAAATGCCATCAAATCCAAATACATTAGTTATTAGCCTTTCTCAATCTGGTGAAACTGCAGACACTTTAGCAAGTATAAAATATGCAATTGAACAGGGAATGGATAAAACCTTGACAATTTGTAATGTGACAGAAAGTAGTTTAGTTAGGTTATCTAAATTACATGTGTTAACTCAAGCCGGTCCTGAAATTGGTGTTGCATCTACTAAAGCATTTACTACTCAGCTAATTGTACTATTGTATTTAACATTTACTTTAGCCAAGGTTAAGGGTAAATTAACTAATTCTCAAGAACAAGAGTATATTAAGCAAATTCGTCGTATTCCTAATTTAGTGGTAGATGCTCTATCTTGTGAAAATGATATTGAGGAAATCGCTCAGGAATTAGAATATAAACATAATGCTTTATTTTTAGGTCGTCACACTATGGCTCCTGTAGCAATGGAAGGTGCATTAAAAATTAAAGAAATTTCTTATATCCATGCTGAAGCTTATGCAGCAGGTGAGTTAAAACACGGTCCTTTAGCATTAATTGATAAAGATATGCCTATTTTTGTGGTGCTGCCGTCTAATTTACTAGCAGATAAAACAGCATCC
>RXKI01000110.1:730-2222 GCA_003962895.1 Neisseriaceae bacterium | reverse complement strand
TTATTTAATAACTGATGGTATGGATGATTTGGCTAAATTATGCTATAAGACTGTCAAATTAAATATAAATGATGTACCAGAGTATATTGCACCAATTATATATACGATTCCGATGCAATTGCTTTCATATCATACAGCTATACATAAAGGTACGGATGTTGATAAACCACGTAATTTAGCTAAATCAGTAACTGTGGAGTAGTAGTAAAGTATATGAAATTAGCAATTTTAGCCGTTAAAAATAGACGAATGTTATTGGGGTTGATTCGTTCTGACTTTAAAAATCGTTACTTAGGTAATCATCTTGGTATTGTTTGGGCATTCATTCAACCATTAGTGATGGTTGCAGTATATTGGTTTGTTTTTACTAAGGGTTTTCGAGCTGGTGCTGTATCAAATGTTCCATTTTTAATGTGGTTGTTAGCTGGTATGGTTCCGTGGTTTTTGATAAATGATGCAATAATAAGCGCCAGTAATGCAGTTACATCACAGGCATTTTTAGTCAAAAAAATTGTTTTTGAAGTGAAGCTGTTACCGTTAGTAAAAATTGGCTCAGCTATTTTAGTAAATGTTGCATTTTGGGTGTTTTTGTTAATTGTATGTGTAATATACGGATATTATCCAAATTTGTGGTGGTTTCAGTTAATTTATTATATGTTTTGCATAGTTGCAATTAGCTTGAGTATTAGTTTGCTATTTAGTGCTGTTATGCCATTTTGGCCTGATGTTGGACAAATCTTAAATGTTATTTTTCAAGTAATGTTTTGGGCAACCCCTGTAATGTGGAATAAAGATATGTTATTAACACATCCACATTATCAATACATTATCAAATTAAATCCGTTTGCATATATTGTTAATGGTTTTAGAGATACAATAACAGAGCAAATACCATTTTGGCACTATTATAATCAGATGGCTTATTTTTGGTTATTTGTATTAGTGGTTTATTGGATAGGTAATCGTTCTTTTAATAAATTACGACCACATTTTGCTGATGTTTTATAGAATTTACAAATGAAGTTTTTGAAATTATTTATTGCATTATTTGTTAGCTTTTTTGTCTTCAGCTATATCATATGCTCATCAGTTGTACTTGATGTTATTGATAATGGTACAACTACTCATTATCAATACTCACTAAATACACCAATAATAAAACATCAAGATAGTGACTTCAGTGATAGTAATCAAAAATTATCAATTAAGAAACTAACTGTTGTGACTATATCAAATAATAGAATATCAATGCCACTTTCTACTACATCTAGAGTTAGCGATCTAAATTTAACGCATAACAATGACAAACTATTTCCAATTGTATTAATCAAAGCAGATGCAAATACAAGTTTTATTCATCATAATAATTTTTCTATTTGTTTAATGTTTTCTTTTTTTATTGCAATGATTATTACCATAATCTGGGCATTTTATTATTTTCCTCTTGAACAAATTAAAATTAAAGATAGAGCATTTAGCTTAATTGATAAAT
>RXKI01000110.1:0-680 GCA_003962895.1 Neisseriaceae bacterium | reverse complement strand
TTTGATTGGTAAAGTTATCTATTTTCTAGTTTTATATAAAGCTCATTTATTTCTTGATACAAGTAATCCATATTCACTGATGTGTCAGTGGGATTGCAATTACTATAAAAGTATCATTTACAGTGGGTATCAACTACATGCTAATCCTATTGACGGTGGACCAGTATCTGGACAAGCAAATTAGGCATTTTTCCCATTGCTGCCAATAATCAGTAAAGGATTAATTTATTTATTCCATAGTGAATTGTCGGTAATAGTCTTTAACCAGTTATTATTGTTAGTATCTTTATTTTTAATATATGATTATGCCAAGCGTAAAATATCTTTAGATATTGCTGTTGTATCAAGTTTATTTTTAGCAATTAGTAGTGAAAATATTTATTTCATGTCTATTTATACTGAATCTTTATTCCTTTTCTTATCGTTAGTTATATTGTTTTATTTAGAGCGTAGAATGTATTTTTTGGCATGTATAACATGTGGAGTATTAAGCGCTGTTAGATTCCCTGGATTTTTAGCTGTTATATTAATAATTTATTATTTATGGTCAGATGGGAAAATTAAGATTAATAATTTTATTAATTTAAAACTTCCTATTTATTTCTTGATTTCGATTTTAGGGCTACTGTCTTACATGATATATTTACACTATCATGTTGGAGATAGTTTGGCTTTCTATC
>RXKI01000001.1:26108-39659 GCA_003962895.1 Neisseriaceae bacterium | reverse complement strand
CCAATTGTTCCTACGTTTACATGCGGTTTCGTACGTTCAAATTTTTCTTTAGCCATTTTTCTTCCTTTTTAGGTGTGGTAGCCAAAGATTCAACTACCACTTCTGTTTTTAAATTAATTATTTCTTAGAAACTACTGCATCAGCAATATGTTTAGGTGCTTCAGCATAGTGTTTGAATTCCATTGAATACGTAGCACGACCTTGAGTCTTAGAACGTAAATCAGTAGAGTAACCAAACATTTCTGCAAGTGGAACTTCAGCCTTAACAACTTTACCACCAGAACCATCGTCATCCATACCTTGAATGATACCACGGCGTGAAGATAAATCACCCATAACATCACCCATGTACTCTTCAGGTGTTTCAACTTCAACTGCCATCATTGGCTCAAGTAAAACTGGATTTGCTTTACGCATACCATCTTTAAATGCCATTGAACCAGCAAGCTCAAACGCTAATTGTGATGAATCGACATCATGGTATGAACCATCAAATACAGCAACCTTAACGTCAACTACAGGATAACCTGCAATCACACCAGATTTCATTGCTTGTTGAATACCATAGTCAACTGAAGGAATGAATTCACGAGGAATACGACCACCAGTAACTTCATCAACAAAGGCATAACCATTACCTTCACCAGATGGCTCCAAACGAATCCAACAGTGACCATATTGACCTTTACCACCTGATTGTTTAACGTGTTTACCTTCAACTTCGATAGTATTACGGATTGTTTCACGGTAAGCAACTTGAGGAGCACCAACGTTAGCCTCAACGCTAAATTCACGTTTCATACGATCAACGATAATCTCTAAGTGTAACTCACCCATACCAGAGATAATACATTGACCAGTTTCTTCATCTGTTTTAACACGGAATGAAGGATCTTCTTTTGCAAGACGACCTAAAGCAATACCCATTTTTTCTTGGTCAGCTTTTGTTTTTGGCTCAATAGCAATGTGAATTACTGGCTCAGGGAATTCCATGCGCTCTAATGTAATTTCATTATTGATATCACATAAAGTTTCACCGGTAGTTACTTCTTTCAAACCAATTGCAGCAGCGATATCCCCTGCACGTACTTCATCAATCTCTTCACGATTGTTAGCATGCATCTGAACGATACGACCAATACGCTCTTTTTTACTCTTAACTGGGTTATAAACAGTATCACCTGATTTAACTACACCAGAATAAACACGGAAGAACGTTAATTGACCTACGAACGGATCTGTCATTAATTTGAATGCTAAAGCTGAGAATGGAGCTTCATCAGAAGATTCACGTGTAGCAGGAGTACCATCAGGTAACTCACCAGCAATCGCAGGAACTTCTGTTGGAGAAGGTAAATACTCAACAACAGCATCAAGCATAGCTTGTACACCTTTATTTTTGAATGCTGAACCACAGAACATAGGAATAATTTCACAAGCAATCGTACGTTGACGAATAGCTGATTTAATCTCTTCTTCTGTTAATTCACCTTCTTCAAGGTATTTCATCATCAAATCTTCATTTGCTTCAGCAGCAGTTTCAACTAATTTAGCTCTCCACTCATTACAAGTTTCAACTAAATCAGCAGGAATTTCTACATATTCAAATTTCATCCCTTGAGAAGCTTCATCCCATGCAATTGCTTTCATTTTAACTAAGTCAATTACACCTTGGAAGTTTTCTTCAGCACCAATTGGCACTTGCATCGGAACTGGATTACCTTTTAAGCGGTTACGAATACCTTCAACAACTTTGAAGAAATTAGCACCTTGGCGATCCATTTTATTTACGAATGCAATACGAGGAACTTTATATTTATTTGCTTGACGCCATACTGTTTCAGATTGAGGTTGGACACCACCAACCGCACAGTAAACCATACATGCGCCATCTAATACACGCATAGAACGCTCAACTTCGATTGTGAAGTCAACGTGTCCTGGTGTATCAATAATATTAATACGGTGTTCAGGTAATTTACCATCCATACCACGCCAGAATGTAGTAGTAGCAGCAGAAGTAATTGTAATACCACGCTCTTGCTCTTGCTCCATCCAATCCATTGTTGCTGCACCATCATGTACCTCACCAATTTTGTGATTTACACCAGTGTAAAATAAAACACGCTCTGTTGTTGTTGTTTTACCAGCATCAATATGCGCCGAAATACCTATATTACGGTATCTTTCAATCGGGGTTTTTCTAGCCATTTAGCTTAATCTCCAAATATTAATAACGGAAGTGTGCAAATGCTTTATTAGCTTCTGCCATGCGATGAGTTTCTTCACGACGCTTCATTGCAGCACCACGACCTTCAATAGCTTCCATCATTTCATTAGCTAAACGAATATCCATTGATTTCTCACCACGTTTGCGAGCTGCATCACGTAACCAACGCATAGCTAAGGCAATTTGACGCTCAGGAGCTACTTCGATAGGAATCTGATAGTTAGCACCACCAACACGGCGTGATTTCAATTCAACAACTGGTTTAACAGCATCTAAAGCTGCTGTAAAAATTTCAATTTCAGCTTTCTTAGATTTGTTAGCAGCAATATCTAACGCACCGTAAACGATTTTCTCTGCTACGGCTTTTTTACCACTTTCCATGATGATATTCATGAATTTAGAAAGTGTTTGACTACCAAATTTAGGATCTGGTAATATGTTTCTCTTCTCGACTTCTCTACGTCTAGGCATAATCTCTATTCCTTAAAAAACTTTTTATCCAACATTACTTGCAATATTTTGAATTTGATAAACTATTAACAATGGACTAATAATCACATCGTAAGTTTGAACTCAAAAAACAAGAATATTATTTAGGACGTTTAGCACCGTATTTAGAACGTGACTGTTTACGGTTTTTAACACCAGCTAAATCTAGTGAACCACGAACTGTATGGTAACGCACACCTGGTAAATCTTTTACACGACCACCGCGGATTAAAACCACGCTATGCTCTTGCAAATTATGACCTTCACCACCGATATAACTATTTACAGTATAACCGTTAGTTAAGCGTACACGACATACTTTACGTAATGCCGAATTTGGTTTTTTAGGAGTAGTAGTGTATACACGTACACACACACCACGACGTTGTGGGCACTCGACTAACGCTGGAGATTTACTCTTATAGCGTACACTTACACGAGGCTTTCTAACTAATTGATTAATAGTAGGCATTGTCTTCCTTCTCTTTTTCAACAAAAAATACTGAAATTACCGACACCATGTCAATAACCTCTAAGCAAAAGCCAATCTAAATAAATAATTTAACTACTTGAAACAAATACGATAAATCATATATAAATTGATTTACTTTAACTTACGTTAACAAAAATAACCCCAAATTGTAACACACTGAACTAAAACAAATCAAATCAACTGCAAATATATTTTTCACAGCAGTCCACATAGTATAATCACCCCATAAAACAAATGAAAAATTAATAGGTAATTAGCACTATGGCTTATAATCTTAGCAACCAATTAACAGTCATTCATGTACACGGTGAGGATGCCAACAAATTCCTACAAGGTCAGCTGACTAACGACATCAACAAATACAACGACACCCAAAGTCAATTATCCGCTCATTTAAATAACAAAGGTCGAATAATTGCTAATTTCATAATTTTATCTACACAAAAAAACGACTACTTCTTAATCACCCCAAAAAATATTGAAGCAACAATTTTACCTAGATTGAAGATGTTTGTTTTACGAAGCAAGGTTACTATTGAAGTATCAGATTTAATACCAACTTTGGATAACAACCATACTCAAGACAAAGCCTCATATAAAATTGGTAATCAATATTTAATGCTAACTGATAATATAGCCAATCTAGAGCAAATAAATGACAGTGAATGGCATAAATTATTAGTAGATAATAATGTACCTTTCATATACCTTGAAACATCACAACAAATCATTCCTCAGCAAATTAATCTTGAATTAATGGGTGGTGTGAATTTCCAAAAAGGATGCTATACCGGACAAGAGATTGTTGCACGCACTCATTATTTGGGTAAAGTAAAACGTAGATTAGTTGAATTTACAAGTAGTACAAAACCAGAAATTGGACAGACTATCACTAGCCCAACTATTGATAATCAAGAAATTGGCTTTGTTGTCGATTACTACCAAGAAAATAACAATTACCATGGATTAGCATCACTTCAATTGGATTACATCTCAGATGCTCAATTATCAAATCAAAAAATAGAATGCATACCAGTAGCACAGGAGGAAGCAAATGCATAAAAATGTACATTTAATTACTCACCCACTAATTCAACATAAGCTCACAATCATGCGTGACAAAGATACTGGCACAAAAACATTTCGTGGGCTTACGCATGAACTATCTCAGCTACTTGGCTATGAAGCTATGCGTGATATAAAAACTGAATTGATTGAAATAGAAACACCTATTACAAAAACAATGGCTCCAGCTATTAGCGGTAAAAAATTGGCTCTTATCCCAATTTTGCGCGCTGGAATCGCCATGGCTGATGCAATTGCTGATTTCGTGCCAAATGCCAAGATTGGGCACATTGGTATTTATCGTGATCATGACACGCATTTACCAGTTGAATACTTTGCAAAAATCCCTGCTGACATTGACTCACGACAAGTGTTTGTAGTTGATCCAATGCTTGCAACTGGTGGTTCAGCAATTATGACTATTGATAACTTGAAGAAAAAAGGCGCTAGTAACATTACTTTTGTATGCATAGTATCAGCACCAGAAGGAATTGAGGCACTTTTATCGGCACACCCTGATGTTGAGGTTTATACAGCAGCAATTGATGAAAAACTAACTGAAAACAAGTACATCACACCAGGTCTTGGGGATGCTGGTGATAGAATTTTTGGAACTAAATAATAATGGCTAAATTATACTTCCGCTACTCAGCTATGGATGCTGGCAAGACTCTTGACCTACTAAAAGTTGCGTACAACTATGAAGATCGCGGACAAAAAACTTTAGTGATAACCTCGTCAATTGACCGCCGAGCTGGCGATAATAAAGTCAAATCACGAATAGGTATTGATAAAGAAGCCCTTTCCACATCAACCGGTGATAATTTATTTGAAATAATTAAAGACATAATAAGTAAAGAAAAAATCGCTTGTGTGCTAATTGATGAAATACATTTCTTTAGTGAAGCGCAAATTTTGCAATTATCGGATGTAGTTGACTATCTGCACATTCCAGTAATTTGTTATGGACTACGCAGTGATTATCGAGGACAACCATTTCCTGCTGCTGCATTGTTACTCGCTATTGCCGACACTCTCGAAGAAGTAAAAACAATTTGTCATTGTGGACGTAAAGCTAACTTTAACATGCTCATTAGAAATGGTGTTGCAGTTAAAGAAGGTAATGCAATAGTTGTGGATGATGATAACCTCAAGAAGATTGACACTAAATACACTTCAGTGTGTAGATTGCATTGGAAAGAAGGGAGAACAAAATAGATTTAGGTTCTAATTTAGTAATTATATTGAATTGGACTTGCGACTCCTACTTTTAGATATTTACTCGGGATTTGCTTATTTTTATATAAATCAATAATTTCAACATTGTTAGCAACCTCGCCAACGAATCCATGACGTTCTGGATGATGTTCAAGAAACTCGGGGAAATTGTCAGAGATAGCCACAAGCCAGTCATTAGCAATAAAAATTTGCCTAATAACTCCACCGCTATCAACACTTAAAACATAATCAGCCCGTGAGGATTTTTTTACATTAATACGCCAGGCATATCTTGTTGCGTTATAAAGGTCTAAACCCTCTTTTAGTGATTTACCTACCTTAATTATCAGCACTTGGTGGCGATTAAAATCAATTTCTGGTATTTCTTCTAACGCATATTTAGCAATAATATCATTTACTGTCGTTACACCAAATTGAGTGCAACCATATCCATCGAATTCATTGGTTAATTGAGGATAAGCATCTATTAAAGCTGATTCAACATGGAATGCTTCTTGTTCTGACAAACCATGCCGATGAATCACCAAAATACACTTTAATCCAGCATTATGTATCTCATTAATTCGCTTAATCTTATCTGAGATTTTATCAAAAACAACTTCACCCTTTAAATGTTCAAAAATTCTATTGTTTTTACCTTTACCAACATAAAAAGTTTCGCCATTTCGTAGGTCAATAAGTCTGTAGACATAATAGCCTATTGCTACACATACATCATTAGTAAACTCTTGGTAATCAACCATACATTAGTTACTTCTTTAGTTTTATAACTTAATTGTAGCATGATATATCATGCATTGATGTAATGTGTAGATATATAGAGTTGAACTATCTATAATTTACCGCATGAAAGCTAAACAGCCAAAATTTGCTAACCCTAAAAATTCAACAAATTGCATTAATTGCAAAAAAAAAATGAAATTTTATAGACTACAGAAAAATATATCTCAAGAGTATTTAGCAGAATTATCTGATTTACATAGAAATCAAATAGGATTAATGGAAAGAGCAGAAAGCAACTCATTAATAATGAATATTGAAAATGTAGCTAATTCACTAGGTATCAAATTAATTAATTTACTAAAAGATCCGCCAAACGAGTTAAATTGCTAGAAATATGTAAAAAATTACAGCACAGAAAAACAACAAGGTTTATTTAGTATTTTATAAATTATGGTAGTGATTAGGTAAAGAAAATCTAAATTCTTATTTTTTGTAATTTGGCCTTAAGCCTTGATGTAATTGGTTGCGGGGGCTGGATTTGAACCAACGACCTTCGGGTTATGAGCCCGACGAGCTACCAAGCTGCTCCACCCCGCGATTGAAGAGATGATGATTATATCAGCACCTCTGAGATAAGTCAAGATAAATGTTTATTTAAATGCAGAAACATTGTAATCCATATTACCAATTTTCTCTAGATTAATAACTTTATGGATTCCTTTAATTGAATACATATTTTCAATTGCATCATGTAGAGCATTCAAATTACCAACGTTAGTTCCAATAATATATACAACACCGTCAACAACCACTAATTTAATATTTTCTGGCGATATATCATAGTGCAATTTAATTAAATCCATTGCTTTTGATGCTAATGATGAACTCATGTTAAGTGATGCAGAAGGATTTGGTTTATTTGTAGTCGGCTCAACCACTGTTAAATAATCATAAACTTCTTTAGTTCCTGGCCATTTTTTACAAATATCAACCATCTTTAATTTGTCTGAATTATTTAAAACCTGACCCACTAAAAGCACATTATCAAATCTAACAATAGCCTTAACATCAGAGCCTTTAAATTCAGTAGATAAAAAATCAGTTAAGCGTTTACTTAACGCATCATCATCTTTCGCTTGAATATCACCCGCAGACATATACTGTGAAGTTAATGAACTATCAATCATATATGGAGCTTCAGTTGAACAGGCTGCAAAACCCAAAGCCATAGACCCCAACAACAATGACACTAATAATTTATTTAATTTCATAATGTTCCCTTATCTTAATAATTCATTAACGATACTTTATCGCCATCTTTTACTGTTAATACACTATTTGCAATTAATTTTGCACCCACATTTATGCCACCAAGAGCACATTTATCTGTAGATTTATTTTTTAATAAAACTTTAACATTTTGCTTGTTAACTATATTGCTACTATTAATCATCATAGCGTAAGTATTATCTTTCACAAAAATCGCATCACAATCAACGACATTTTGCTCAAGTAATTTACTTAATACAATACTACCTTGAACAAATTGCCCAGGCTTCAATGCTCCATTTGGATTATCAACATCAATGTAAACCATATAAGAACGTGTACCAGGTTCAGAAACAGGATTTATCCGTGCAACATGACCATTATAAATAGCGCTATTATCTTCAACTTTGAAGACTACAGACTCGTTTAATTCAATTGCAGATATTTTATCACTTGGCACCGCAGATTTAATCTCTAATTGATTAATATTCGCTATAGAAAATAGCTTAGTATTTTTTTGTACAAATTGTCCAGCATCAATACTTTTCTGATAAACAACCCCATCAAATGGCGCAACTATTTTGGTGTTTGATAATTGATTTTGGCTACGTTTTAGCATAGCTAATTGAGCATTATAGTTTTGTAATGCAGATTTATAATTTGCAACCAATTCATCATATGAAATCTGTGAAATGAACCCTTGCTTCAATAAAGCTTGCTGGGTATTCATTTTTTGTTTATTTAATTCAAGCTGAGACTGAGCAGCTGCTACTTGTGCTTGCTGTTGTAATACATCTTGCGATAAATCACCAGCATCAAGCATAGCTAAAACATCACCCTTTTTAACACTCTGCCCCTCAGAAATCAATACTTTCAAAACCTTGGCATCAACTTCAGCAGAAATAATTGTTTGCTCTTTCGCGCTTAAATCACCAGTAATGTTTAATGTGTCTTCAATAGACTCTTTTAAAACCGTATATACTTCACTTTTATTAAGTAATACAACATCACTTTCTATATTGTTTTGATTAGAATCGCTCTTATTATGTGATGATTTTTTCATAGAAAATATAATGCCAACCACAACTAGTAACGCTATAACCAATAAAATTAATTTTCTTTTTCCAGACAACATCTGTCAATAGCCTCTCTCGCTTCGAGTAAATCGGATTATTATACCAAATATGATATAATCGCACACAAATAACTATACACATCAAAAGACCATATATGCAAAAAATACCAAGCCCGAGAAAGAAAAAAAGTATTACAAACAACCCAAAATTTGAAATCTTTACATTACGGCAAATCAGTCATGTAATCAGTACATTTTGGATAGGTGGTACATTAACTATAGCAACCGTAATAATACCGTTACTCTTTAGAAATTTAGACCAGATTTCAGCGGCTAATATTGCAGGACAAATTTTTGACATAAATGCGTATATAGGTATGTCAGCACTAGTACTTGCAATGATAAATACCGTACATATAAATGGTAAGAACTTTATACATATTCGTAAATTTTGGTATGCATTGATTATGGAAGGATTACTTGCGATTAATTATTTTGCTATATTTCCAATTATAATCACATTAAGAAGCAAACTAATAGATGCAACAAATAAAGTATTTATGCACAATAATGAATTTAGTATGTGGCATTCACTATCAACGATATTGTTTATATTATGTTGTTTGTTTGGAGTATTATTTCTAATAGAAAAGGATAACTAGAAATTTAAATGGTGGCCTGGGGCAGAATCGAACTGCCGACACAAGGATTTTCAATCCTCTGCTCTACCGACTGAGCTACCTGGCCATAAATGGTGCCGGAAAAAGGAATCGAACCCTCGACCTTCTGATTACAAGTCAGCTGCTCTACCTGCTGAGCTATTCCGGCATCGGTGACAACGTTAATTGGTGGCGAATCAGGGACTCGAACCCCGGACCTGCGGATTATGATTCCGTCGCTCTAACCGACTGAGCTAATTCGCCCTCTACGTTGAGGTAGTTATAGTACCCCAACACCCACATATTTGTCAAAGATTTTTAATAAATTTTTTATAGATTATTTAGCTAATCTATCTAATACATTGTTTTTACCCAATATATATATTACAGCATCAAATGACGGAGTTTGAGTAGTACCACATAGTTTTAAGCGAAGTGACATACCCAGCTGTGGCATTTTAACATTATGTTTAGCACAAAATTCTTTAATCAGTGCTTTAATCGCATCTAATGACCAATCAGTTAGTGCATTAACATAAACAGCAAAATCACTCAAAACTTTACGCGCATCATCTGTCAAATGCTTAGTAACATCTTCAGGATTTAGTTCTTGTGGTAAATAAAAATAAGCAATTTCTTGTGCAATCACATTCAGATTATCACCACGAGTCTTAACTAAATCAAGAATTGCATTTATGTCCAATGTATCAATATCTAAATTTAGTTTACTAAGTCTTGGCGCTAACACCTGCAACAAATCAGCATTAGTCATTGCTTTAATGTGTTGCGCATTAACCCAGAACAATTTCTTCATATCAAAGCGTGCAGGAGATGGCGAAATATTATCTAAGTTAAACCATTCAACAAATTGCTGAATACTAAATACTTCTTCATCACCGTGACCCCAACATAAGCGAGACAAGTAATTAAGTAATGCTTCAGGTAAAACACCCATTTCTTCATACTGCATTACACTCACCGGATCGCGGCGTTTAGACATTTTTTGTCCATCATCACGCAATATCATTGGCAAATGTGCATATTGTGGAATCGGCGCTCCAAGAGCTTGTAGTATATTGATTTGGCGAGGAGTATTATTCACATGATCATCACCACGTGTCACATGGGTAATTTTCATATCCCAATCATCAACTACCACGCAAAAATTATAAGTTGGAGTACCATCAGAACGAGCAATAATCAAATCATCTAACTCGCTATTAGATATTTCAATACAACCCTTAACTAAATCATTCCACACAACTGAACCTTCTGTTGGATTTTTAAACCGCACAACTGGCTTACGTGATGTATCGTGGTTATGATTATTCAAACATTTACGATTGTAACGTGGCTTCTCTTTATTTGCCATCTGCTCTTCACGTAATTTATCCAATTCTTCTTTAGAGCAATAGCAATAATAGGCTGTACCATTTTCAAGCATCTGCTGAATAACTTCTTTGTATCTATCCATACGTTGCATCTGAAAATATGGACCTTCATCATAGTTTAAATCCAACCATTTCATAGCATCCAAAATACTATCCACAGACTCTTGAGTTGAACGCTCAACATCCGTATCTTCAACTCTTAATATAAATTCACCACTATTATGCTTGGCAAAAGCCCAAGAAAATAAAGCAGTTCTCGCGCTACCAATATGCAAAAAACCCGTTGGACTAGGCGCAAACCTTGTTCTTACCATCACTACACTACCCTTTCATCACGAATAAATGTAAATTCATCAGGTGTCGCACAATCCCAGAAACGACGCATGTCAGCTGGAACAGTCGCATCATTTAGTAGGCACCCTTCTTTTACGTAATCATATATCTCATCTAAATATCTTGTCTCATGATCATTAATCCGACGCATAACTGATGATGCATTAATTCCACTTGGATTATATAACCCCATAGCTCCAACTAATTCAGTAAAATTCTTAATTGTAGCTTTATGATAGTTATAAACACGTTGAGCTTTATCCTCAATATCCAACTGTTTAAATAGTTTTGGATTCTGCGTTGCAACTCCAACTGGACAAGTATTATTACCACATTGTTTAGACTGGATACAACCAAGTGCTAACATCATTGCACGAGCAGAATTAACCATATCAGCACCAAGTGCAATCATGCGTACAATATCAAATCCAGTAGCATTTTTACCACTTGCAATTACGCGCATTTGCTCACGTATCCCACAGCCAACCAAGGCATTATGCACAAATACCAGCGCATCATTTAATGGCATACCTACCGAATTCACAAACTCAGATGGAGCAGCACCAGTACCACCCTCCATACCATCAACAACAATAAAATCTGGATAAATACCAGTTTTTAACATTGCTTTACAAATTGCAAAAAACTCAGTTTTTTTACCAATACACAACTTAAAGCCAACTGGCTTACCATCTGATAATTCACGCAAGTGTTTAATAAATTCACAAAGACCAACCGGAGTTGAGAATGTACGATGTGTCGGTGGAGAAATAATATCTTTATCCATACCCACATCACGAATTTCGGCAATCTCAGCAGTAATCTTCTCTTTAGGTAACATACCACCATGAGCTGGCTTAGCACCTTGAGAAAGCTTAATCTCAATCATTTTTACATTTGGCAACAATGCTTTTTCTCTAAATTTAACTGGATCAAAATCACCATCAGTAGTTCTAAACCCAAAATATGCCGTTGCAACCTGAAGTACAACATCACCACCAAGCATATGATACTTGGTTAAGCTACCTTCACCAGTATTATGATAAAAACCACCCAACTTAGCACCTTGATTTAATGCTTGAATTGCATTTTTTGATAATGCACCAAAACTCATACCAGAGATATTTAAGCGAGATGCTGAGTACGGCTGCTTACACTGACTATTACCAACAATTAGACGATCTTCAACTTCAGCATGATGCTTGGGCGCCAATGAATGTAAAGCCCACTCATAGCCTGGTTTCATAATATCAAAATCATTTCCAAATGAAATAGTGTCAGGAATACCTTTAGCACGCTCGTAAACTACAGTTCTAGTTTTGCGATCAAATGGTCGCTCACTGTCATCACTTGCTACAAAATATTGCTGAATTTCTGGACGGAAAAATTCTAATATATAACGTATATGTCCAAGAATTGGAAAGTTACGTAATAAGGTATGCTTTTTTTGTAATCTATCATAAAAACCTAACGCAACTAAACCACCAAGAATTATAAATATTGACTCCCACGTTACTTGAAAAACCAATAATAGTGATATGATAATAATTAAGATAATACCAAATCCAATATACCATTTACGACGTTCATTAACATGCATAATGCAATCCTCTAATTAGCAGAATTAAGAATATCACGTAGTTCACGCTTCAGAATTTTACCTGTTGCATTACGTGGTAGTTTTTCAAGAAATATAAATTTTTTAGGCTGTTTGAATAGTGCAAGCTTATCACGAACAAATGCTTTAAACTCAGCTTCAGTTGCTGATTCACCTTCTTTTAGCTCAACATATGCAACAGGTGTTTCATTTGCTTCAATATCACGAAGTCCAACTACTGCACATGCGTTAACTTTGTCATTAGTATAGATAACTTCTTCAAGTTCACGTGGATAAATATTCATCCCTTTACTTATGATCAAATCTTTCTTACGATCTAATATGAAAATGAATCCATCAGCATCAACTTTACCAACGTCACCTGTTCTAAACCACCCATCAACTAATGCTTCGGCTGTATCTTGAGGTTTATTATAATAACCCATCATTACACAGCCGCCTTTGACACAAATTTCGCCAATTTCATTACGTGGCAATTTATTCATATCTTCATCAAAGCACTCAACTTGATAACTTGGTAAAGGCTTACCAACTGAACCAATTCGATTATCCCAAGGCTGATTAACTGACACAACTGGAGAACACTCACTAATTCCATACCCCTGAATGAGTTTACCTTTTTTAAATGATGATTCAAACTTACGAATTGTTTCTTCAGCTAACGGAGCAGCACCAGAAATAAAACCTTTTACATTATGAAACCAATGGAAATACCACGGAAGTTGCGCTTTTGATAATGCACTAAATACATCTGGCACACCTGCAAAATAGCGAACGCGCTTAAGTAAAACTTGTTTCAATAAATTGGCAAAATCACCTTTTGTTGCTATAGAGCGAATAACTGTTACACTACTATCATACATTAGAGGGAACATAATTGTAACGGTGAACGTAAATGCATGGAACATTGGTAAATAACAAATCATTGGCATTCTATTAGTTACACGTAATTGTGCGGCACATGAAG
>RXKI01000001.1:13011-26058 GCA_003962895.1 Neisseriaceae bacterium | reverse complement strand
TTGATTTAATATTACTAAATGAAAGCATTGCACCTTTTGGCTTACCAGTGGTACCAGACGTGTAAATGATTAAAGCTAAATCCTCTTCAGGAGTTTCAATATGACTGGCCGTATTAGTTTTACTATTACATATTTTTGAATAGTCTAAGTTATTTTCATTAGAGTGTGGAAGACCATCAACCCAAATAATTTTTTGAATCGAAGTTTTAACTAGCTGAGTACTTGCCTCTTTAGCCAGTTTAGCTGAAGCAAATAATAACTTAGACTGAGAATCATTTAATATATGAGCAACTTCATCTTCTTTAAGGAAGTTATTGATTAGAACAATAACACCACCAACTTTACTAATGGCAAAAACATTTACAATGTACTGCCAAGTATTTGTCATCAAGATTGCAACTTTATCGCCTTTTACAATACCAACGTCTTTTAAAAAGCTAGCAACGCTATCTACTGCTTCCAATAAATTAGCATTGGTTATCTTTAAATCACCATCAAACACTACGACCTTGCTTGGTGAAGATTTTGTATTTTGCGAAATAATTGAATAAAAATTGGTATAGCTTTTATTAGCCATTCAAGAACCTTTATAATCAATAAAAATTTTGATTATTTTATCATGCTTACAACGCTAATATTGCAATATATATGAGCCTAATTTAATATTTTGTAAAAGATATTTTTAACTTGACATGGCACGCATAATTTCAGGAATTCGCGCACTGATAATACTCTGAATTTTATCATCTTCTTTGTTGGTTGGTTTTTTCTTTAATGCTGTTTTATACTGCTCTAATCCGTGTTTATAATTACCTAAAACTATATACTCACTACCTAGTCCGTAGTGGTAACGAATTGGATTATTATAACGATTATCTGCATATAAAATAGCATATTGGTCCCATACATCCGGGTCAAATGGGAAAGCTCTACCTAATTCATCAAGTCTAACAGCAGCCTTAGCGTAACCTCGATTAGCAATCAAAAACTCTAATTGCCCCATCCAAAGCCCTTTGTGTGTTGGATATGTATCAAGTAGTTGGTCATATAATTTATCTGCTTGGGCATTATTACCAGACACTATTAGTTGCTTAGCTTTTAACCCAGCGACCATCGGATTTGATTGATAAACTCGTGATTTGATTTTATCTAGTGTTTGAATACTTTCAGTATAATCTTTCTGTAAAAAATGTGTCAGAGATAACCCGTACAACTGCGCCTCTAAACTTACATATCTTTTAGCTGCAATTGCACTATTATAAAATTTTAGCGAATCTTTGTAATCTAATTGACGAATTCGGCATTTTTCACGAGCAAGTAGAAAATCCAAACTATCAGGACGCATTTTCACAGGAAGTTGATTTGCTCTGGTTTCAGCCTCACTCAATCTCTCAAGTGTAACTGGGTGTGATTGTAGAAAAGCATATGCATCGTTAGTATTAAATTTATACCTATCTTGCATACGTTGAAAAAAACCTGGCATCGCATGCGCATCAAACCCAGCTTTATACATTAAATTTTGCCCAACACGATCAGCTTCACGTTCATAATCTCGTGAAAATGAAAGCATATTTTGTGTACCAAGCGCACTACCACTTTGTGCAGCTACCATTGCTATACCTGGATTAATTGGCGCTAAAATTACGCCAGCGATTAGACCAGCAATACTTGTCCATTGTGCTCTACTATGCACACTGATATTGCGAAAAATATGATGTTGTACAACATGTCCAACTTCGTGTGCAAGAACCCCGGATAATTCAGCTTCTGATAACGTTGTATACAAAAGTCCGTTATTTGCACAAATATATCCACCAGGTAATGCAAACGCGTTGATATCTTTATCTTTTACTAGATAAAAATTAAAGTCTTTCCCTGCCATTGGCGAGTAGCTGACAAATTCATTACCAAGTTTATTGAGATAATCAAGGCAGTCAAAGTCTTCAACCATACCGCCTTGAGCATAGATATTTAATACAACTTGTTTTCCAAGCAAATCAGCTTGTTGTGGACTAAGATTAGTGCGATCACTATCGCCCAAATCAGGTAGATCTTCGATGATAGTGTCGGCAATTGATTTATGGGCACAAGTACTCATTCCAAGACCAAAAATAGTAGCATTAATAACCTGCTTCAAGAACCCGCGACGTTTAATATCTTGTATAACATCGCGCTGTTCTTGAAGTGTTTTAGATTGGCTTGCTATTATTTTATTAAAGCAATCTTGTAATGACATAATCTCCCTAATTAACTTACTATTGAAGTTGGATAGCAATTCCTTCTAGATATTTCTTCTGCTCTTTAGCAAAATCTTTATCTTCGCTATTGCCATATGGCTGTAATGTAATTATAGTTTGATTACCCGAAGGCGTGATTTTAACTACATACTTAGATTTAGGTGGTGTATTTACAGTACCAGACTCATCACTAAACCATTTTGATAAGAATCCAGGATCTGGGTTATCTACACTTGATAAGAGTGGATATACATCATAAGTACCTTGGCTACGATTCTTATCAGCAATACCGAGGGCTACGCGGTCTAATGCAATTGCAGCTCTCCACCATGTACGATCAAATTGATCATTTACAATTACGCTATTATTTTGATAAACTGCATTTTTTGGTGATTCTGTTGCTTGTTTAATTGTTTCTTGGACTTTAGGCTCTGGAGTACCTAAGAAAGCCATAAATTGCCCAATAAACTCTAACTCAAGCTGTGGGTTTGAGCCACGTGAAATCCATTTTGTTCTTTGTTGCTCTGATGAAGCATATGTATAAGTATTAGCAATACCTGGTGATTGACAACCTTCATACTCTTCATCCATCTGGTAGTTTGTATCCATGATAACTACATTATTGCCATCTTGCCAAACCGTAATGTGGAACATATACATACTATCTAAAGAGTACATACTACCCCAACCAATCCATTGGAAAATCCCACGAATAGTAGCACCTTGCGGAACTTTATTATTGCGCGTTGCCCAATCAGTCTGCATCACACCTATTGAACGGTTTTGGTACTTCACAGTTAAACCAAGTTGGCTAATATACTCTGTCAGCTCTGGCCAAATATTATCAACTGTACTACTTTCAATCACCAACCAACGTTGTGAACCACCAGTCATTACCTTCATGCCTTTGATACTACTCAATTGATAATTGGTGTCCAGTTGATTTGGCTGATTCATTTTATAGTTACTTGATAAATCTGGGCTAGTTAATCCTGGAGGAGCAGCAAGCGTTGAGGATTGTCTAGGTGCAGCTGAAGTAAAAACAGCTTGTGAGTCAGTTGTACCACAACCAACGAGGAATAACGTTCCAATAAAACTAGCTAAATATAATTTATTTCTAATCATTAACTCACCCAATACCTTTTAGAATATTACTAATTTTACTATGATATTGTTCACTTAGAATAGTTAACGGCAATCTAAGTTCAGGTGTAGCAATGCGCTTTTCGTGAAATAATGCCCATTTAACTGGAATTGGATTTGCTTCACAAAACATACTTGAATAAAGTTCTAGCATTTCATTATTTAATTTACGCGCATCAGCTAAATTACTTTCATCAACCAATTGGCACAGTTTACTCATTTGCGCTGGTCGGATATTACTAACAACAGAAATAACACCACTTCCACCAAGTAATAAGAACTGTAAAACCGTACAGTCATCGCCAGAAAGATATATAAAATCTTTTGGCATACGTTTTACCATATCAATGCAGCGCTCTAAATCACCTGTTGCATCTTTCAATCCAACAACCTTAGGTAAATCTTTAGCAAGTTTTAAAACAGTATCATTATGCACATCACAACCTGTGCGACCTGGAACATTATATAAAATCACAGGAAATTTTGATGCTTCCACACATTGCGAAAAATGAATATACAGACCACTTTGTGTTGGCTTAACATAATATGGCGCTAAGCACATCAAATAGTCAACCCCCTCAATTTCATTCACCCGCTCAATAAATTTAACTGATGTCATAGTTGACGCAGTACCCGCACCAACAACTATTTTAACGCGACCAGCAACTTTCTTAATAATGAATTCAATTAAATCAATTGTTTCTTTAGTCGCCAAATTAGCAGCTTCACCAGTCGAACCATTTGCAACAACACCACTTACACCATTAGCTATTTGCCATTCAATTAAACTACCCAAACTATCATAATCAATTGAACCATCAGCAAACATTGGGGTTACTAACGCAGTAATACAGCCTCTTAACATCTATCTAATCTCTCTAAAATGTATAACTATTGTAATCTTTATTTAATGCAGAGCCTAATAACATCTCTATTTTATTTTTTGCCGCAATACCACTTTTATCATTATCAAACTGACAACCAACACCCTCAGGATATCCAGTTGTTAAATTTGTGGAAACCCATCCAACAACACCATTAATTGCTAAAGATTCATTAGTTTCAATCAATGTAACCAATAAAAACACTTTATCACCTAGCTGATAATCATGTTTACCTTTAACAAATAATCCACCTAACTTAAACTGCTTAATGTAGCACTTCAATAATTCATGGCGATTAGCAATATTTAACTTGACTATATTCATAATATTAATCTCTACTTTTTAATTGCTGTTTTATTAAGTTTCATATTTTTGATATAAATCTTAGGCTTAAATAAATCCCCAGTAACATTAACTGGAATAACCACTGATTGTACATGATGTGCATTTGCAGGTAAAATACTTTGTATTAATAAATCGTAATCAATTTTGTTATCTGCGAAATTAATATCTCCACTACCTTTAGCATTTATAGTTGATGAGTTAAAATTAAGCAAACCAGATTCGGAAACTCCATTTTTAAATACAAACTTCGCATTCAGGTTATTAAACTTAGTGCTTGAAGACTTGCTATCTGTAAATGCTGCTAAATTTTCTGGACTTAAAAACATATTAAAATCCACCCCACTAAATCCACCATTTGTCACATTTAAATTAATATTACCATTAATGTTTTTATATAGATCACTATATTTAGACACAGCACTTGCATTAGTACTTAATTGAATATTTGCAATTCCTGTAATTGCAGAAATATTAAAAGCATCCTGCATAACTTTTTGTAAATCAACTCCAACTACCTTGCCTGTTGCACTTATGTTATTCAAGCCATTTGACTCTGCAACTAAAATATCACCATTAATACTTCCACCATAAGTCTTAGCTTGAAAATCACTAACACTAAGTTTATGTTCTTTAATTCGAACATTTGTCGATAAATTATTTAAACTAAGTCTTGCAAACTCTACCCGTGAAGCAGTTAACTTTGCATTTAGGTCAAATTTACTAATCCAAGTTAAATCTAATTTATCATTATCTTGGTACGTTGGCAGATTTACATTACCATCAATACCACTACTTAGATTTAAACTCTCAAAATTAGCAATAACATTTACTGAAGGTAATATTTTGTCATAGCTAGCATCACCACTAAACTTTACAGGGTAATTCATAAATACACCGCTAAATTGACCAAACGCCAATTTACTCTCAGATTTATTGCTAACATAACCGCTTAAAATTGCACTGTTTGGAAATAAAGACGACTCAGCACAACTAGCATTATATACAACATCTATTTTCTGATTATTAATATCAAATTTATCATTAAAATGAAATTTTTTAGCTCCAATAGTAGCATTAATATCATGATCTTGATAAACTGCATTTACATTCATACTAAGATTATCTGTGACAAAATTCACATAGTCATTAGTGACTAAATTATTAGCAACTATACTTGCAAACTGCCCATAGACTGAATCTCTAGTGTTAATCTTTGCCGTTAATTTACTAACATTTAATTTATCTAAATCAACACTAGCAGCATCTATAGAAAAACTCCCAGTATATTCTGGCAAGCTTATTAAACCATTTAAATCATTAACAAAAAATGTTTGCTTATCAAAATCATAATTACTCTTTGCTTGAGCATCAATATAGTAATTAGAACCATTCAGTTTTATCAGTAAGTCATCTAGTTTTAGATCATTACTATCGCGAACAAAATCACCACCCATTGTTAGTGTTGAATTTAATTTAGAAATTTCCAACTGTAAGTCAAGGCGTGGTTTAATTTTATCTAGCTGTGTAATTTTTAGCTGAGCATTTTTTATAACATCATTCCCTAGACTATCTTTAACTCCTAAATCGCTCACATACACGTATTTTAGGCTACTAAATTCAGATTGCTTTAAAGAATCATAATTTATTAAATTTGAATAATTACTATCATTATCTCGAATTACATTAACACCAATTAGGGATATTCGTTTAATACTATATTTACCTAAAATTAGAGCTGGCCAAGATAGTTGATAACTTGCTTCATTGATATGCACAACCTCTTTAGAAGTCTTGTTATCATAAATTGAAGTATCTGCAACAAATAATGTTAAACCATGCCAAGTTTTTGGTACTATATCACCATTAATTTTTACTGTGTATTGCTTTGTATTTACCTGTTCAAGTATCATCTTACGTACATTATCAGGGTTAAATAAATAAAAGAAAAACAATAATGGCAATGCAACAGTTACAAAAAACGCTGCAAAAAAACTCCATCCTAAAATACGTATTTGAGTAGATGAAACATGCTGAGATAAATGTCTAAATTTTTTTAACATTATTTTATTAAATTTAAATATTTTTTATTTAATATTTGCACCTGAGATGATAAATTAACAATATCAGAATCATTAATAATTACATCATCTGATAAATCACGTTGTATATCAGCACTCACTTGAGATTCTAAAATTTTATTAACTTCATCAATCAATAAACCACTGCGCTTATTCACTCTTTGATAAATCAGCTCTTTTGGTGAATCGACAAAAACATTATAATCCGTAAGTTCTAAATAACGTGGACTTTTAAAGAGCAACGGAACAACGATCATATTATAGTTAAAGTTGTGCTCTAGACTTAGTTTTGCCATAACTTCATTAAAAATCTTTGGATGCAAAACTTGCTCTAGCAATAATTTTTTTTCTGCTGAATTAAACACCACATTGCGCAATTCACTTCTATTTAATGAGCCATCTAAGTTAAATATGCTATCACCAAAACAGTCTTTTAATTCATTCAACACATCTATTCTAGATAACGAGGTTAATTCATGGGCAATAATATCTGTATCTATAATACTAACACCTAATTCAGCAAATAAATTAGCAACAGTAGTTTTACCACTTCCAATTAATCCAGT
This sequence comes from Neisseriaceae bacterium, assembly GCA_003962895.1. Taxonomy (GTDB): domain Bacteria; phylum Pseudomonadota; class Gammaproteobacteria; order Burkholderiales; family UBA11063; genus Aquella. Next base: position 18,805 of record RXKI01000001.1, on the reverse strand, counting down.
AAGTCCAATAATTAATTTCTTACTCATAACATCATGAATTTTGCAAAAAATAACGAAGCTATCGCCCCTCCGCCTAAAAAAGGCCCAAAGGGAATTGCTTTACCTGACTCTAGTTTGCCTAATAATCGTAATGTAATTGCATAAACAATACCTAGTAAAGACGATATTAGCAACACATTTACCAAACTCTGCCAACCAAACCATGCTCCAATTGCAGCCAATAGTTTAAAGTCACCATAACCCATACCTTCTTTACCAGTTAGTAGTTTGAATACCCAGTAAATTGACCATAGGCTTAAATAACCAATTACCGCTCCAAAAATTGAAGCTTCCAAACTACTGCTAAATAAGCCATGTAAGTTAACCAATAAGCCAGCCCATATTAGTGGCAAAGTTAGTTCGTCAGGTAATAAAAATGTATCTAAATCAATAAATGTTAACGCAATTATTACTGCAGTAAAACTACATGCAAATAAAATTTGCCAACTATCATTATAATGAATTCCTATAGAAACAAACAATATTGCAGTTAATAATTCTATAATAGGGTAACGTAATAAAATTGGCTGTGCGCATGAATAACATTTACCTCGTACAGCAAGGTAACCAAACAGTGGAATATTAGTCCACCAAGGAATTTTTTGTTCACATTTTGGACAGAAAGAAGATGGGAACGATAATGATAGTTTTTTACTGGATTCCATTGGCAATTCTAGAATTTCTTGAGCTTGTTGGCGCCATTTATTATTTAAAATAATAGGCAATCGATAAATTACTACATTTAAAAAACTACCAAAACATAGTCCTAGTATCAACAAGACACTAAGCCTAAACCATAATACAGTCTCAAATAAAGTAGAAAGCTCCATATTAACCTACCACATCGCCTAAATGGAATAATGGTAAATAAATAGCTACAATAATTGCACCTAAAACCACACCCAAGAATACAATCGTAACCGGCTCAATTAATGACAGAATTGTTTCAATTACCATTTCAGTCTCTTGATCATAATAATCAGAAATTGATAATAGCAAGAACTCTAAAGACCCTGCTTCCTCACCTACTGCAACCATTTGATTTACCATCACAGGGAATGCATCAGATGTTTCCATTGCAACATGTAAGCTATTGCCAGACTCAACATCTTTTTGTACGTTTAATGTCACGGCGCCATAAAAATAATTATCCACCAAAAACGCAATTGATTTTAATGCGCTATTTAATGGTACACCTGCAGCAAATAATAAAGATAATGTTCTAGTCCAACGCGACACTAACGTTTTCATTGCTAATTCACCAAATAATGGCACCCTAAAGATAAACTTATCAACAAAAAATCTAAATCTAGCGACTGTCGAATAAGTTTTCCTAAACGCAATAATTGCTGCAACGACTAAGAATAAAACAAGCCACCAATAATTAACCACCACATCTGAGAGTGCAATTACAATTAAAGTTGGCGCAGGCAATTCAGCTCCTACACTTTTAAACACTTCTTCAAACTGTGGTACCACAAAACCTAAAATCACGGCCAAAACCAATGTAGCCACAATCATTACAATTACAGGATATGCCAATGCTGATTTAACTTTACGTTTGATGGCATCAGTTTTTTCTTTATACTCGAGATATTTTGCTAACAATGGCTCTAAAATACCACCTTGTTCACCAATTGCTAAGAAATTAATGAATAACGCATCAAATATTTTTGGGTCTGCTCCAAATGATTCATGCAAACTTAAACCACTCTCAATACCAAAGCGAATATCAGTCAGCACTTCAACAAAACTTTTATTCTCAATACCATTTATTACAATATCAAATGCTTTAAGTAATGGAACGCCTGACTTAATAACTACACTAAACTGTTTGATAAAAACGGTGACATCTTTATCTTTAATTTTCTTCTTAACTTTTTTCTTGTTTTCTTTATTACCAGTTTGAGCTTCTACTAAAGAATGTATGTCATCAGGGCGTAATTCATCACTGAAATTTTTTAGGTTTTTCTCAGCACTTTTTCCTTTAGCCTTATTGCGCGATAGTCCACCAATATTCCAAAAAGCATCTTTCTTCTTTACGTCCAATGGCTCTAGGCCAAGGTTACGAACTTTAACTCGAGCAATAACTGCAGTGGATGCCAAAACAATACCCGCAGAAATAACTCCATCAGCATTTCTTGCGGTATAACTCCAGCGAACATCTTTTACTCTAGCCATGTATGTTACTCATTCGTATTTGCAGTAATTTCAGAAATTGTGGTGACACCATTTATCACTTGATTCAAGCCACTTTGTCGCAAACTTAACACTCCCTCTTTACGAGCTTGTGCAGCAATCTCAACAGAGGTGGCATCTCTTAAAATTAACTCTCTTATCGCATCAGAAATTGGCATAACTTCAAAAACACCAACACGACCTTTGTAACCAGTATAATGGCAAATTTCACAGCCAACAGCATCAAAAGGCTGGAATCCAGACTCAATCAGTTCATTAGAAAAGCCGATTCCTTTCAATGCAGCTTTACTATACGAGGCTTTTTTCTTACATTTTTTACATAATCTACGCACTAAACGTTGAGCAATGATCGTAAGTATTGCATCACCCACATTATAGGTTGGGATCCCCATACTTACAAGCCTTGTCAGTGCAGATGGCGCATCATTAGTATGAAGCGTTGATAAGACTAAATGCCCTGTTTGGGCTGCTTTAATTGCCATCTCAGCAGTATCTTTATCACGAATCTCACCCACCATTATCACGTCTGGATCTTGACGTAAGAATGCACGTAAAGCAACACCGAATTGCATACCGGTTTTTTCATTAATAGCAACCTGATTAATCCCCGCAATCGGAATCTCAATAGGATCCTCAGCGGTAGAGATATTACGATCGGCTTCATTAAGTAAATTTAAACATGAATATAATGTTACAGTTTTACCAGAACCAGTTGGACCTGTTACTAAAGCCATGCCATATGGGCGATAAATAGTATCCAAAATAATTTTTTCTTGAGTAGGGTCAAAACCAAGTGCCTCAATTCCAAGACTCGCTGAAGATTTATCCAATATACGTAATACAATTTTTTCACCAAATGCAGTTGGTAATGTACTTACACGAAAATCTATGACTTGGTTTTGTGAAATAGACAGTCTTAATCGACCATCTTGAGGAATTCTTTTTTCAGCAATATCTAATTTTGATACAACTTTAATACGTGCTGCAATCTTATCCTTAAACCCTTGCGGTGGCGTCACAACCTCTGATAACACTCCATCAATACGGTATCGCACACGATAGGTTTTTTCATAAGGCTCAAAGTGAATATCCGAGGCACCACTTTTGACTGCATCAAAAATAATTTTATGAACAAACTTTACAATTGGTTGATCATCATCACCTGAGTTAACCATTTCTGAAGTATCTTGAGAATCATTGTCAGTAGTAACCCCATCTAAACTTTCATCCCCAAAATCAATGGTTTTAAAATACTGCGAGCTGTTTTGATTAAAAACACTTTCCATGTGTCTGCCATTAACCAGAACCAAATCAATTGCTAAATTTAATTTAAATGATAACTGCTTAACTGCAGAAAAATCTGATGGATCTGCAACGGCTAATTTTAATCTACCATTGTGTTTTGATAATGGTATCCACTTGTTGTCAACCATCTCAGCATTACTCAAAATATTTTCTGGCATACTACTAAGGTTAAACATCGAGATATCTAAAACTGGAATACTATAAAATTTAGATAGAGCATTCATAATGCTACCCATTGTCAGGCTAGGTACAACTTTCAAAATACTTGCATATAAATCATGCATTGAGTCTTTTTGATAATCACTCTCTATTAGTTTAATGTGTGAATCTTGAATTAAGTTATTTTCAAGTAAAATCGCACAAATATCTCGAACTGACTTCATCGGCTTATTTTTTTATAATTATTATAATGGGGATAAAATTTTACCACAATCTACGAAAGAGCATATCTTAATTATACATTATGGCAAGAATAGTTTGACTTTTTCAATACCAAATCTATCAACCTGCATAACTTCAAAGATAATTGAATTAATTTTAATACACACATTAGTTGGCGGAATAGACTTGAAATGCTTAAGTAGTAGCCCATTGATACTTAATGCATTAAAATCGATTGGCAAGTTGATAGCCAATCTTTCATTAACACTTCTTACTAGAGTAGCACCGTCAACCGTATAGTTTTTCTTTACACTTTCAACAATTAAATAACTATTAAAAGGGGCATCACTTGCAAAAGATCCAAACACAGATTCAATCATATCAACAATAGTTGCAATACCCAATATGTTACCGTACTCATTAACTACTACGCTTAAAAACTCATGTGATCTTTGCATATTTGGCAGGTAGCTAATTATTGGCAGAAAATCATGTACATAGTTAATTGGTCTGACTAACTCATTTAAGTCAATATCTTCATCCATTGCCAAAAGATCACGTACTTTAATATAACCAACTATATTATCTAAATCGTTATTAAATACAATTACACTACTATGATGTGACGATTTTAATTTGTCCAAATTTACTTCAATTTCATCACCAATATTTATCATCTCAACCTGTCGTAATGGAATCACCACATCTTTAATTAATAAAGACTGAAAATCAATAGTATTTTTAACAATTTTTCGATGCTCATCTAAAAACGAAGTATTACTATCTAAAACTAATGTGCGCACTTCATCCAAGGAAACCTTATCCACACCAGTTAAATTAAATAATCTTGTGATTAAATATACAATGCGATCAATTATCCAAATAACAGGCTTAGAAACAATAAACATATAATAAGTTGGTATCGCCAATATTTTTAGAATATTAGTTGGCGACTTTGAAGCAATTACCTTTGGCGTTGCTTCAGAAAATATGATAATAATAAATGTAATTAGTAAAGTTACTAACGTAAGTATTACTGGACTAGTACCACCAAGAGCTTCGACAAAGATAGCAGTAGATACCGTAGTTAATGCGGCATTAGCTAAACTATTACCAAACAAATTAAATATCAGTACTTTTTGAAGCTCACTTTTTAGCTTAAGCGCATAACTAGCCCAAAGACTTTGCTTTGCTAAACTAACTAACTTAGATTCTGGTATAGCTACAATAGCTGTTTCGACGCTTGAAAACATTGCGCCACACATAAGGGCAAAGATTAGAGCTATATATAATGTTAGTTGCATAGATATAATTACAATTAAAACCTTATTATAATACAAAAAGTCGCATCATAAACACGATGCGACTTTTAATTAATCTAACTAATCTGTTTTATTAGATTAGAATGTATGAGAGAAACCAACTGCAGTAGTTACGTTGTTATAATACCAAGAACCACCAACTGCATTCATATCCTGAGTCTGTGGATCAGAAGATGCTTTAATCATGTTTTGTGCAGTATTACCCCACATTTGTACACCTGAGCTCACAAAAGCAATAGTGCGTGGCGTAATATTCCAATCCAGCTCACCAACCACTTGTTGATAACCAGTACCCGCTATACCATTCTTACCAGAGATAATATTAAATGGATTAATTGCACCAGCATTAGTATTAGCACCATACATATAACCAATTTTTGGCGTCCAATTCTGAACGTGCCAACCAAATGAAGCACCAATCTCAGCAGTACTTAAGATTGCTTGATTCATGTTATACCATTCAGTACCTAAATTACCTGTGTTATTGTAGTAGGCAGAGTTAACAGCGCCGATACCAGCTTGATTAACCCAAAGGTTACCCATGTTAC
>RXKI01000001.1:12789-12961 GCA_003962895.1 Neisseriaceae bacterium | reverse complement strand
AGCCGTAACCTTGAGAAATTTGACCACCTAGACCAATAAACCAACTATCTGGATTATTATAGCCAAACTCTAAACGAGTAGAGTATGCATTGATACCATAATCAACTGGACCACTAGGCCCCATACCTGCACCATTTTGCCCACCCATATGCCTGTACTCACCTGTATTTGG
>RXKI01000001.1:11399-12739 GCA_003962895.1 Neisseriaceae bacterium | reverse complement strand
AAATTCCATGTTGCTGAGAAGTTACCTGGATTATATGATAGACCTAAACCCCAAATTGGATTACCAGTATAACCATTTTCATCAGTCATACCATTACCAATACCATTACCATTTATACCACCAGTATTGAAGTTACCATCTTCGTTTGCGCTAATATAAGCGCTAAATGAGAAGTTACCCCAAGTTGGAGCATCAAAACGTGCAGCTTGAGGTAATACGCGCATAAAACGATCATACGTACCAAAAGCATTGGCATTATTACCATTATAGATATCTACAGCACCTGTATTAGTACGGTAAGTATTTGATAAGTTACCGATACGGAAACGACCCCAATCACCTTGTAAACCAATATATGTATCTGAAGATGCCAAAACATTCACCGCAGTAGTTGAAGAACCTGTTGCTGCATTAGCACCATTAGGATTACCTGGCACCCAATTACTGCCTGATGTATTTTGAAATGGTTGACCAGACGTGATATTTAAAAATTGCTCGACCTGCCAAATTGCTGCTGTTTGACCAACAACTTGATCCGAACCACGAATACCAAAATATGAACCATAATCTTGTACAGATGTAGTTGTAGGCATTTGCATATTTGATTGTGGAAATGTATCATTCTCAATTGCTGCTGAAACACGACCATATAATGTCACGTCAGCAAAACTATTAATTGCTACCGCACCTAAAACTACCGCTAATATTTTCTTCATTTAAGTCATCCCCTTGGACTTGTTTTATTAGTGTTAATTTACTCGTGTAAACTAAATTTATTCTTATAACGACGAGATTGTAACATAGTAAAAATCCTACACAATTTCAGAATATAAAAAAACATTATTATTCGATTATTTAACAACTCGCCTAAATAAATTAGCCAATAAATACAAGCACATACATGGCGTTGCTTTTACACACACAATTTGCATTTCAGTGTCAAAACACTACCCTATGATGAACAACTTAACTCTAAGTGATTAGCCCAGTCAGGCGGAAGTTGATAATAGTACTCATAGCCCACAACTTCCTCAAAAGGATTGGTCGCCAAATCAAATAAAATTCCCATTTCTGTATAGTTACCACCATTAGCTTTATTTATTGCATTATGAAGTAAATGATTACGTAATATGAAGGCTGGATTTACCAATTTCATAATCTGCATGATTTGCTCAGTAGTTAAATTAGATAATTTATGAGCACTTTCAATTCTATCAAAAATATCAATAAAGTTTACGTTAGAGTACAATACTTTCAATTCACTCACACCACTTTCACCAAAACTTAATTTACGCCAAAAGATAGTGTAATCAATATTATTTGACTCTAAAAAATTTAAA
>RXKI01000001.1:0-11320 GCA_003962895.1 Neisseriaceae bacterium | reverse complement strand
TATCAGAATGATTGTAAATATGTTTTGGTGCAAAGTTATCCATAAATGCATATGGACCATAGTCAATAGTTAGACCAAGTATAGACATATTATCAGTATTCATTACACCATGCACAAAACCTAATGATTGCCACTTAGCTATTGTAATTGCAGTATTTATCACAACATTTTGTAGAAGATGCTGTGCTACTTCACCAATGTTTTCTAAATTATCTTTTGGAGAGTAATTATCAACTACAAATCTCGTTAACTGCTCCAGCTCATCAATCATTCTATGATGTGCAAAATATTCAAAATGTCCAAAACGAATAAACAACTCTGCCGATCTCAATACAATTGCAGCACTTTCACGCGTCTCACGAACCACCTTATCTTGACTAGCGACTATTGCAATTGCTTCAGTTGTCGACACACCCAATTGATACATAGCATGTGAAACAAGGTACTCACGGATTGATGAGCGCAAAACAGCTCGCCCATCCCCCATACGTGAGAATGGAGTTTTGCCTGCTCCTTTTAATTGCAGCTCATATATTTTGTTATTTGATTGTTGTTCCGCAATCAATATTGCACGACCATCTCCAAGCTTGGCAACTGGTACACCAAATTGATGCCCCATATAATATGTAGCAAGGCTTTGATAATTATTTATATATAGCTGGCCAGAACAAATCTTTAGCAACTCATTTTCAGACAAGTCATCCAAATTTAAACGCCTCAGTAAATCATGATTTGTATGCAATAATTTCACATCATTGTTTAGTGGAGTAGGTTCAACAAATTCGTAAAACTTATTCCCTAACCCCGCAAATCTCTTGACTAAATTCCAAGACATAAAGTTCCTAGCAAATAAAAAACCATCACAGCTTGTGATGGTTGCAGTTTTATTAAATCACTTTTGAATAACGCTTATCACTTGCTGATTGACGCAAAAACTTATCAAAAACTTTGGCAACATTACGAATTAAGAAACGACCCTTATTAGTTATTACAAGTTTATCAGTAAGCAACACCAATAGTCCAAGCGTTTGCAAATCATTCAACTCTACAAGCTCATCCGCAAAATACTCACTAAATTTAATGCCATAAACTGATTCAATCAAATCAAAATCAAGCTCAAATTGACACATAATTTTAATAATAATATCGCGACGGATAACATCATCATTATTTAAAACAATTCCACGAAGCACTGGCAAATTACTATTATCTAGAAATCGATAATAACTCTCTAAGTCTTTCACGTTTTGATAATAACTATTGCCAACAAATCCAATTGACGACACACCAAAAGATAACATATGAGTATCAGCAAACGTTGAGTACCCTTGGAAGTTTCTTTGTAGTGTTCCATCTTTTAATGCGATGGCTAACTCATCATCAGGTAAGGCGAAATGATCCATGCCAATAAATACATATCCAGCTTGCGTTAGCTTTTCAACGCACATTTGTAAAATATCTAATTTTTCATCAGCAGATGGTAAATCCGCTTCATTGATACGAGTTTGTGGCATAATTAGATGCGGAAGGTGAGCATAATTAAACAGCGCAATTCTGGCTGGTTTTAATTGATTAATCACTATATCAATAGTTTGCTTATAACTCTCTAGATTTTGTAGTGGAAGTCCATAGATTAAATCAATACTAGTTGAAGTAAATCCAAGACGTTTAGCATCATCTAAAACGCGCACTGTATCTTCTAATGGCTGAATTCGATTAACTGCTTTTTGTACTTTATAATCAAAATCTTGCACTCCAAGAGATACACGATTAAAGCCAACTTTTGCCAAATGCTCCATAAACTCAGTTGTAACATGACGTGGGTCAAGCTCCATTGAAACTTCTTGAGCATTAGCCATATCAAAATATTTATGAACAATTTGCATTACTGCTGTGACTTCATCAACTGATAGCCACGATGGTGAGCCACCACCTAAATGCAACTGAACTACTGATAATTTTTTACCAATTAATTTATGATATAACGCAAATTCTTTCTCTAGATAAACCAAGTACTCAGTAATCTTTTTACGGTCATTGGTAATAATTTTGTTGCAACCACAATACAAACATAAAGTATTACAAAATGGTATGTGAATATATAATGAAATAGCCTCATTAAATAAAGCATCAAACACTTTATTAATCTGAATTAATTGCTGCGGCTCTTGAAAATCAAGGCTAAATCTATCAGCAGTAGGATACGAAGTATAACGTGGCGCATTAGTTTGGCACTTAACTATTAACTCACGATCAAACTCAATTTTATTAGTTATATTCATAATAAAATTAATTCCAATTTGAAATCAATAGTTTGATTTTTAACCCAGTTTTACTAACTTGCACAAGTGATGGATGATTACTATCTGCCCACTCTAAACACTCGATATTCCAACCAAGCTGCTGAAACCCAGAAGTCAATTTATTTTCAACTGGATAATCCGGTAGTGGAATTCCCTGTACCCAATAATGCAAATACGCTAATGGCAGAGTAAATCCCATACGTTCTTTGAGCAGTGCATCTAAATTTGAGCCAGTATAAGTACCATCTTTAGTTTGAAGATTTGCAATACCACTCTCAACACTAATTACTGCTACAGAATTACCAAGTGGCGAATTTAATGCGAGTTTATCAAAGTCATTTTCATGAGCCCAAGTAAAGTTACCATAGTAATTTTTATCTTGAGCAATAATTGAAAATCGACCATCAATGTTATAGCTTTGATCTACAACTTGCGGAGCATGATAGCTAGCTGGTTGCTCTACAGTTTTATCATAAAAACTAGCGCAACCAACCAGACCAAATACTGAAATACTAAGTAGTAATTTTTTCAAATTATTTATCTGCACTAACATCAGCCCCAAATTGATAGTACAACAACATAAGTACAGCTTGGTCAGCTAATTGTTGAGGAACATTCTGTGTGTTATCTTGAGCTTTAGCAAAACTCATATTATCTGCACCGTTAGTATCACCTACAGCAATTAATGCTTTTTGTAAATGTTTACCAATTTCGTCATTGTACGTTGCTGAATACGCTTTAGATAAATAAGTTACCGCTTGATTATATTGTTTATCCTGATAATAAGCCCAACCTAGCGTATCTAATACCGCTGGATCTGTTGGTGCAAGTTCATAAGCTTTCTGCGCTAATTCAATTGCTTGTTTGTACTGTGTGCCTTTTTCAGACAATAAATATGCATAATCATTATAACCTGCAGGATCTTTTGGCTCCATTTTTATATAGATTTTATACAAGCTAATTGCTTTAGCAGTATTACCTGATAATGCAGCTGCACTTGCATATTGATACAAGAACTTACTATCTTTCATATACTTACTTGCATTTGCTGAACCAATTTTGTATGCATAAGCGTATTGTTTAAAGTCATTGAAAATTGACATCTTAGTCGTCAAAATTTGAGCTTTATTTACATTACCTGATAATACTGCCATGCTTTCAATGAATTTATCAGCTGCTACATAATTATTTGTTGCTAGATAAGATTGCACCACGCCAATACCCGCCATTGGCATTAAGCTTGGATTACCATGCATTGCTTCTTCAAAGTATTTGATTGCTTCTTTAGTGTTGTTGGTACTTAAATCAACTGCTCCAATTGCAAAATTTACTGTTTCATCTAAACCATAACCTTTTGCAACTGCTTGTTTGAAATATTTAATTGCCTCAGCAGAATTACCTTTTTTATACTCAACAATACCTTCATTAATCAGCATATTCCCATCGCCATCTTTGTATGCTGCTGATGTCTCAATATATTTATCTGCATCTTGTAAGCGATCTAATTTTAATAATACCGCCACATAAAGATTCTCAATACCAGGAGATGGATTAACACGCTGAGCCATATCTTGAGAAATTAAATTGTAAAGCAACTCTGATTCATTCTCATTAACTAAAATACCCGAACTCCAAAATACTGGTAATTCCCAAGCTGGATAATTTTTACGGATATATGTCATTGAGCTTAACAAATCTTTAGATGCTTGATCAGCACTAGTATTTTTTGAACTCGGAGCAGCAACTAAGCTATCCGCGATAATCGATACCAGTCTTGCTTCAGGATATTCACTATATTTATCATTTACATAATCGCCAAATTCAGGTACTGATGGATTATCTAATACATAATTTTTGCTACTTAATAATGTTGCAATCGTCAATAAAATATCGCGTTGATGACCACTATTTGCGTTCATTACTTTACGTAACATTTCTTTAGCATCACCAACTTTACCTTGTGACAAATCAACTGGAATAGCATATAAGCGAGCTTGATTAGAATCTGGTGCAACTTTTTCAAGCATCTCAACCAATTCATTAAATCGTGCTAAAGCAGCCTGATTACCAATTGTTTGATAGCAATAAATAGCTTTAGTAATGAATCGTGGGTCATTATATGCTTTAGCCAATAAATAATAGCCTTCACCTGCAACAGCTAAATTGCCCTGTACAAATCCAACTTCTGCTTTCATTAAAATTGGCATATCACCAGATTCAACTTGTGCTTGAGGGAAATTCTTAAAGTCATCTGCTGATAAACTAGAAATATACTTAACAGCACCATACATATTCTCTTGATAATTATTTGTCTCAAACTGAGACTCAGGATAATTAGCAGCACTTGCACTATTTACCAAGCTAAATAACCCAGCTGCAACCATCAATGGTAGAAGTATCTTTTTCATCAGCATAACACTTTCAAAAATATAAAATAATTAACATTTTAACATCTTTTATCAAAATCAATCTGAATTAATCTATAATTACAGACATAACATACTAAATTAAAAGAAGCAAAATATGCCAGAATTACCAGAGGTCCAAACAGTCGTAAACGGTTTACAAAAACTAGTTGGACAAAAAATAACCAAAATAATCACAAGATTTCCACGACTACGCTACCCATTAAATAGCAAGGAATTAAATCAATGTAGCGGACATATCATCCAAAAAATTGAACGCCGTGCTAAATACATAATCATTACAACTGACGCAGGCAATTTGATTTGCCATCTTGGCATGTCTGGGAAAATTACTATTTATGAAACCCCACCAGAGATTACTAAACATGATCATGTAGATATAGTTACAGAACATTTTACTGTTCGTTACAACGACCCTCGACGATTTGGTTGTGTTATTTTTAGTGACGACATAACTAAACTCGAAATGTTAAATACTCTTGGACCAGAACCACTTACCGATATCTTTACTGGCAAATATTTATTTGAGCAAATCAAATCGCGCAAAACTACGATTAAGCAACTAATCATGGATAATGCTATTGTAGTTGGAGTTGGTAATATTTATGCCTGTGAATCACTATTTCTAAGTCACATAAGTCCACTACGAACAGGAAATCAGCTTAAGCTAAAAGAGTGTGAAAAATTAGTCAGCAATGTCAAGGAAGTATTACAGCATGCAATTGCTTTAGGAGGTAGTAGCTTGAGGGATTACCGCAATGCTGATGGTGATTTAGGCTACTTCCAACAAAATCATTTTGTTTATGGACACGCAAATAAACCGTGTAAAATATGTAATTCAATTATTCAAGAGATTAGGCTGGGACAACGAAATAGTTTCTACTGTCCAACCTGCCAAAAATAACAAATTATGAACAAATTAAAATATATTTCTAGTGCAATTACTATCGCAGCAATACTTAGTAGCTGCGCAACCATTATTGGTGGATTTACTTCAACCAAAAGCTCAAGTGGTTCATCATATGGTCCAGCTACGCTGTCTTCCGGTGACACGTCTTTGTCAAATGATAAATTAACTGCTCTTACAATTGAGAGTGGTGATTTAACTCTTAATGACTTTGCCATTCAATACAAATTAAGCGTTTATGGTGACTTAACTGTAACTGATAGTAAACTTCGTGGAGTTACACAAGTTGGTGGCGGAATGCTTAGTAATAATACAAATTTCTATCAATCATGTGGGATACTTGGCAATGTTGTTTCAAATGGTAGCTACTTTGCCAAAGACCTTGAGTTTGCTGGGAACACTCTAGAGCTAAATCAAAAATCAAAAATCGTTGGCAATATCATTAGTTCAGCTACCCAACCAGTAACCGTTACCATTGACAACTCATACGTCAAAGGCAATATAGGTTTTGTAAATTCTAATAGCGTAGTAATTATCAAAAATAAAGGCTATGTAAAAGGTCAAATTATTAATGCCAAAGTAGAAGACCTGACTGGTGGAGACAGCTATGGTGGCGATGATGATTTTAAAGAAAATGAATTAAAGGAATAAAAAATGAAAAAAATTGGAATAATAATTGGTGCAACTCGTCCAAATCGTATTGGCAAGCCAATTGCAGATTATGTACTGTCAAAAGCGCCAAAAGATAAATTTAGTTATGAGTTAATTGATTTGAAGGAAGTTAATTTACCATTACTAGATGAAGCATACCCTGCTGCATACGCTAAATATGAGCATCAGCACACAATTAGCTGGTCTAAGTTAGTTAGTGAGTACTCAGGATTTATTATTGTAACTCCAGAATACAATGCTAGCTGCTCTGCCGCTCTAAAAAACGCATTAGATTATTTATACAATGAGTGGGTAAATAAACCGGTTGGATTAATCGGATATGGCTATAGCGCATCTGGAGGTCGTGCAATTATGCAATTACGCCCAATACTTGCCAATCTTCAAATGAAGACTCTTGCTAAAGAAGTTTTAGTAAATCTACCAACTCATGTACAAGATAATAAATTTACATCAAATGAGACACTAGATAAAAATTTAGCAACTATGTTTAGCAGCTTAGAAGAAATGCTTTAATAGTTAAAGCTATGTAATTTGCATAGCTTTTAAATTCATATAACATTAGAAAAGTAGCACTCTAATATACTACAAGCCGCCAGCTGGTCAAGCTTACCTTTTTGTTCACGAGCATAGACGCCCTGTTCATTTAGTAAACTACTTGCATGAGCTGAAGAAAAATCTTCATTTACCATCTCAACTGGTAAATTAAATTTACGTCCAACACGCTTTGCGAAATTATTGATTGTATTGATTAATTGAATTTTTTGTAAATTATCAGATGTATGAGGACAGCCAACTACTAATATATGCGGCTTCCATTTATCAACTAAATCAGCAATCTGATCAATTTTATTCCACATTCCATCGCCATAAATGGTGGTAATTGGATGCGGTATTTTTAGCATAGTATTACCTATAGCAACGCCTACACGCATATCGCCATAGTCAAATGCCATAACAGTTTGTTCTTTATGCATTACCAGCTCGAGAAAAATCAAAATTTGCTAATGTAGTTACACCCAATATGCGTAGCGCCTCATCATAACGAGATTCTGGTGTAAACTCTTTCATTAATTCAAATAAGATTTCCGCATTATCTAAAATCAACCATTGGTTGTGCTTTACCTCACGCTCAAGCTGTAATGTCTCCCATAGACAGTATCCTGATGTTAATAACATTGGCTCAATCTCATCTTCAGTCCCAAGCACCACTTTTGCACTTGCTGTCAATTTAGGCTTGCTATTTCCTTTAGCTGTGTGCAAAATAAATCCACTACCATAATCAACTGGACCACCCATGTAAAATGGTAGATTCCATTGCTGATGCTTATCATGAAATTCAGTACTAATTTTAGTAGCTCTGCTGCTTCCTGTAACTTCATTTTCAAAGCCATGTAAATCTTTATTGATAATCACACCAATCGCACCAGATACCGTATTGTGATCTGTGATATAAACCAAGCTATCTCTAAATATATCGCTATGAATATTTGGCATAGCTACCAAAATTTTACCTTTGAAACTCTCATTTAATTCTAATTGCATTACATTATTTCCCATTATTTCAATTTACTGCTTGCGCTTTATTTTCTTCGACATGCTTTATTGCATCTACCAAGCTTACGCTTACAACTGTAGAGACACCTTTTTCTTGCATCGTAACACCAACTAATTGATCAGCCATTTCCATCGCAAGCCGATTATGCGAAATATACACAAACTGAGTTTTACTTGATAATTCGCCAACCAAATTACAGAATCGCTGAGTATTTGCATCATCAAGTGGCGCATCAACCTCATCAAGTAAGCAAAATGGTGCTGGGTTTAAGCTAAACAATGCAAAAATAAAACTCATGGCAGCAAGAGCCTTTTCTCCACCTGATAGCAGATGAATAGTGGCATTCTTTTTACCAGGAGGTGCTGCATAAATCTGCACCCCAGCATTTAATATATCCGCTTCAGTCAAAGACAATTTAGCATCACCACCACCAAATAACGTTTTGAAATAAACATCAACTGCTTGATTAAGCTTATCAAAAGTATCTTGAAGCAAAATTCGAGTTTCATTATCAATATGCGCAATTGCTTCCTCAAGAGTTGCTTTTGCTGAATTCAAATCTTGTACTTGTGTGACTAGGTCTTTTTCTTTTTCTTGTGCTTTAGCTAAGTCCTCAATCGCTTTTAGATTAACTAATCCTAATGACTCTACCTCGGATTCAATTCGCTTAATCTTGCGAGTTAGTTCTTCAATACTTTCAGTACAGTTTTTCGCAATTTCAGCTAATTGTTCAAGACCTAACTCATCATCAGATAATTGCTCATTGTAGGTTGAAAGCAAAATCTTTTGCTCTTGCTCTTTGAAACGCATTTGATTAATTTTTTCTTGCGTACGCTGATAGCTACTATTAATCGATGAAGCTTTATTTTTTGAAGCAATTATTTTATTAGAGATCTCATCAAGCTTAGTTTGCTTATCTTGCATTTGTCGTGCAACCTCAGCTATATCTTGCTGTAACTCAATAATCTCTTGAGCTTGATTACTACTTTTACACTCATCACGCTCTTGGCTTAATTCTTGTAATTTTAATTTAGCCGCTGATAATTGAATTTTTTTATCTTCAATAGTTTCTTTAGTATGTTGTTTGTTTTGATTCAGAATCTGATTATCAATCACCAATTGATTAATCTTGCTATCTAAAACTGTCACTCTATCTTTGGCTAATTTTAGTGATGTTTCCGCTTCGATTTTCTGTAACTCACTATCTTGATTGGCTGATAATTTTTCTTCATAATCAATTTGCGTATCATCGAGTTTAATCTCTAGTGATTCAATGCTTTCATCTAAAATATTTGCATCTTCTTGAATAATCGCTAATTCACTTTCAATGCGTTCTTTATGGCGTTTATTTTGTAAGAAAATTTGTTCTTGTTTGGTGAAATCAAGTTGCAAATCATGCTTTTTGGCAATTAGTCTTTTATGTTTTGCCTCAAGGCTAATGATATCGTTACTGATACTTTTTGCTGTCTGCTGCAATTCATTTAACCTATTTTCACTAGCTTCTATTTGATTTTGTAATAAGTTTAGTTCTGCTTCAGTTTCATTTTTCTGTTGGTTTAATTCTAGTAAATTTTGCTCGCCATAACCAACATTATAAATTACGTAATTATCAGTACACAGATGACCATCTAATGTCACACCAGTTTGATTGTTTGGTAATTTGACTTGTACATTTTCAACCAAAACAAATTCATTTAATACACTATAAATACCACTTAATCTTTCATCAGTAATATTCACGTACTGCGCTAGGCTACTCGCATCTGGTTTCACCTGTGAATCTTTATTCAGCCAATAACCATATTTATTTTCTTGAGTACACGCTAAGTCAGTACCATCGCCAACCAATTGGGTTTTTAAAATAAACCCAAGAGCAGCTTCAATAGCTTTAGTATACTTTACATCAATCTCTAAGTACTGCCATACTTGTTGTGTATCACTCTCTGCACCATCTTGCGAGCTAGCACTCTTCAGTAATTGATGAAGCATCTCTAATTTTGCTTGTAGCGAGGCTAATTGTTTATTTTCATTATTATTTTGTAGGCGAACTTCATCGAGTTCTGTATTTACATTTTCATGGCGTAATTGTGATTCTTCGATAGTGATTAAGCACTGGCTCAATTCGTCTTCTAAAAGCTCAATTTCTTCTTTGATAAAATGATAATTTTCATCAAAATCTAGCGTGTTTGATTCTTCTAATAGTTTTGCTTGACGAGTTTGTAAATTACCTAGTTGCTGTTTTTTATGATTTAAGCTATTATTTAATAAATCTAAATCATGCTTTAACTTATTAACTACATCTTGTTTAGAGCTAAATTGCTCTAGTATTTCGCTAACTCTAGTCTCTTCATCTTCTAAACTAACCGCTAAATCTTCACGACTAATTGATAGTTCACTTAGGCTTAATTGTTTTTCATCTAACTGTGCATCGATATCGATTAGCTTATCATTTAAAACTTCAATTTCAGCATTTATCTCAATTTCTTTTTGCCCTAATGTCTCTGACTCATTCTCAAAGCGTCTTAATAAATCGCTATAGTGTTTGTAGCGCTCTTCTACTCGTGCTAAATTAGTTCGAGCAGCATTAAATTTTTCGACTAACTCTTGCAATGATTCTTCGCATACTGATTTCTCTGCTTGTTCGTCTATTAATTGATTATTGATTTCTTCAAGTTGATAACCAAAAACCTGTAGCTCTTCTTCGCAGCTTTTGATAAATTGGTTTGATTCGGATAATATTGAATTTGATTGGCTAATTTTTACTGCCAAACTCAGTAACTGAGTATCTTTTAGTTGGTTAGTTAAATCTTGATGATGTGTCGCAACTTTTGCTTGTTCATTTAGCTCTTCGAGTTGTTTAATAACTTCACTATAGATGTCCTCTAGGCGCTGTAAATTATCCGCAGTATCGGATAGTCTTGCTAATGTTTCCTTACGACGTTCGCGATACTTAGAAACTCCTGCAGCTTCCTCGACAAAATTACGCATTTCTTCAGGTTTGGATTCAATAATCCGACTAATCATCCCCTGCTCGATTACAGCATATCCTCGCGTACCAACACCAGTACCGAGGAATAAATCAGTAATATCTTTTTTACGTACCTGTTGATTATTAATGTAGTATATCGAATCGCCTTGGCGAGAAATTAGACGTTTAATTGATACCTCATCATAGGTATTCCATAATCCGTTTAAAGACTTGGCAGAATTATCAAAGACAAGCTCAACTGTAGCACGTGAAACAGGTTTACGCTTTAGCGAACCATTGAAGATCACATCCATCATAGATTCACCACGTAATTGACGAGCTGAAGACTCGCCAAGTACCCAACGCACAGCATCTATCACATTAGACTTACCACAACCGTTAGGACCAACGATACCAACCAATTGACCGTAGACATCGATATTGGTTGCTTCGACAAATGACTTAAATCCAGATAGTTTGATTTGCTGT